>JAJTFY010000152.1 GCA_021299175.1 Chitinophagaceae bacterium | reverse complement strand
TTTTTGATGATACATTCTCGATACGCGAAAAGCCACCCGGAGGGTGGCTTTTCGCGTATCATTAGATAATTAATATTCATCCTCATTGAAGAAGAAGTCATCCTGGCTTGGATAATCAGGCCAAATGTCATCTATCCCTTCAAAGATGTCTCCTTCATCTTCGAGCTCCTGAAGGTTTTCAATAACCTCAATAGGGGCACCGCTTCTGATGGAATAATCAATCAGTTCATCCTTGGTAGCTGGCCAAGGTGCGTCTTCTAAATATGATGCTAATTCGAGTGTCCAGAACATAGGGGTATGTTTTAGAATTTCGGCAAATGTAATGGTTAATTTGATATATCCAAATCCCAAGATATCAACAGATTTACAGGATAGTAAACAGTTGTTTGATTAACTTCAACTGAAATTTTCCCAATATGCTCGAAGCGAAAGGAATAATTAAATTTTATGGCAACCTTGAAGTCCTCAAGGGTGTAGACATATCCATACACAAAGGAGAAATTGTGAGTATTGTTGGGTCTTCAGGTGCTGGCAAAACAACCCTGTTGCATATTTTAGGCACATTGGACAGCCCGGATAAAGGGGAGTTGTATTTTGAGGGCAAGAGAACTGATCAGCTCAAAGGAAAAGCATTGGCTGCTTTTAGGAATGAGAACATTGGGTTTGTATTTCAGTTCCATCATTTGCTTCCAGAGTTTTCCGCTTTGGAAAACATCTGCATACCGGGCTGGATTGCCGGAAAAAAAAGCACTGTGCTGGAAAAAAAAGCCCTGGCATTGATGGACAGGTTGGGTATTGCAGAAAGAGCCAGCCATAAACCTGCGGCCCTTTCAGGAGGGGAACAGCAACGGGTAGCCGTTGCAAGGGCCCTGATCAATGACCCTGGGATTGTTTTTGCGGACGAACCGACAGGCAACCTGGATTCGGCCAATGCGACTTCTTTGCACAAACTTTTTCAACAATTAAGGGACGAACTGAACCAGACCTTTGTCATCGTAACGCATAACGAGGAACTGGCTGCCATGAGCAACAGGACAGTTCACCTTAAAGATGGCAGATGGGGGAACTGATGGTTAAACCCTGGGCTTCCAGGGAATTTCTTCGGCGTTGAGCTGAAGCGCAATGTATCTCCCCAACATGAAAAGATAATCACTCAGCCTGTTGATGTACTGGACAATCAAATTGTCGTGAGGCTCTCCTGAGACCAACAGGGCTACTACCAATCTTTCAGTTCTCCTGCAAACACAACGGGCAATGTGGATATGGGATACAGTCGGATGACCTCCCGGTAGTATAAAAAACTGCAATGGTGGCAAGGCGGCATCCATCCTGTCCATTTCATTTTCCAACAAGCGCACATCCTCCGCAGTCAGGTCAGGGATTTTCATCTTCGTTTCCTTCTCAGGGTCGCAGGCCAGGGCGGAGCCTATAGTGAAAAGCCTGTCTTGAAGCTCTTTCAGTGTGTTTTTGGTATGTTCGTCTCTGATCAGATCCCTGCAGAGGCCGATGTGAGAATTGAGTTCATCTACTGTTCCATAGGCCTCAATCCTGTCATGGGCTTTGGATACCTTGGTTCCACCAATCAGTGAAGTTGTTCCCTTGTCACCTGTCTTTGTATAAATTTTAAATGCCATCTTCACAATTGGTTTCTAGGATAATGTGGCAATGCAGCTTTTGTTCACCGCGGCGAAGTTTTTTTTTACACAACGCTGGCGGCGTCTTTTCTTTTATCGCTTTCCAGCACGCCATCCCTGAGCCTGATCACCCTTTTGGCATAGTTGGAAATATCTTCCTCATGCGTAACAAGCACAACGGTATTGCCCTCGTCATGGATCTGGGCAAAAATATTCATGATTTCATAAGAGGTTTTGGTATCCAGGTTACCGGTAGGTTCATCGGCAAGAATGATGGAGGGATTGTTGACCAAGGCCCTGGCAATGGCAACCCTTTGGCACTGTCCACCAGAAAGCTCATTGGGTTTGTGGTGGCTCCTGTCCATCAGATCCACTTTCCTCAATACCTCATGGGCCATTTCCAGCCTGGTCTTTTTGTTGATGCCGGCATAAACCAGGGGAAGGGCTACATTCTCCAGAGCGCTCAATCGGGGAAGCAGGTTGAACTGTTGAAATACGAATCCAATTTCTTTGTTTCGGATGTCGGCCAGGTTGTTGTCCAGCATGGTACTGACATCATGGCCATTTAAAATGTATTTGCCAGATGTTGGAGAGTCCAGGCATCCGAGGATATTCATCAGGGTACTTTTACCTGAGCCGGAAGGCCCCATCAGTGCCACGTACTCATTGCGCAAGATGTCTAGGGAAATGCCTTTCAGCACCTGAAGCTCCTGCTTGCCCATGATATAACTTTTCTTGATCTCTTCGAGGTGGATGACTGAATCAGACATGGTATTATTTTTTGATCACTTTGGGCACGGTGAAAAAAGGACCTTCAGTGGTGGGTGCATTTTTGAGGGCTGTTGTATTGTCAACAGAGCCTTTGATTTCATCTTCACGAAGCCTGTTACCTCCTGTACCAATATGGGTCAATGGCTGTACGCCAGTGGTGTCGATTTCATTGAGTTTCTCAATAAAACCAATCATTTGGGCAAGGTCTCCCTGAATTTCTTTGAGTTCCTTGTCGTTGAATTCCAGCTTGGAGAGTTCGGCGAGTTTTTGGATGGTTTCCCTGTTGAGTTCCATTTGTGCAATTTCATTGCAAAATTAATCCATTTCAAGCCATTGCCTGTATTTTATTGATGAATGGAATGCTTGGCGCCAGGGCTTCATCCCCTCCTTTACATTTATTATCTTTGCCGGATGAAAAACATGCCCTTACAACACATCCAGACACCAAAGCGCTCAAGGAAAATGTGCATCGTGTGTTGGCAGAGAACATAGCCTGTGGTATCGACCCGGAAAAGGCTGCTTTGTATTGCCAAGGCCATGTCAGGGAGACATCCGAGCTCTATCTTTACCTCAACATGCTGGCCTATTTGGGCGAGCTTGAAAAGACAACCACCTTCAAGGACAAGGCAAGGTTACAGCCAGACAATATCAATGCGGGTTTGCTGACCTATCCTGTACTCCAGGCTGCTGATATCATTCTTCACCGTGCCACCTGGGTGCCTGTCGGAAAGGACCAGGAACAGCATCTGGAGATGGCAAGGAATTTTGTAAAACGCTTCAATCACCGCTATGGAGAAGTGTTTCCTGAGCCATTGGCATATAATTTTGGTGAAGACCTGGTTAAGGTACCAAGCCTTGATGGAACGGGAAAGATGAGCAAGAGTGAAAACCAGCTGGCCACCCTTTACCTAGCGGATGAGGATGAAGTGATCAGGAAAAAAGTGATGAAAGCCAAGACGGATGGTGGGCCAACCAGTGCTAATATGCCCAAACCAGACTATATTGAAAACATGTTTCAGTTGATGCGCCTTGTCAGTGCAGCTGATGTCATTTCCGCTTTTGAACTTTCCTATGACAATTGCACCATTCGCTATGGTGACATGAAAAAGCAATTGGCTGAAGACATGGTGGCCTTTATCGCTCCTATTAGGGAAAGGGCCGAATCCATCAGGAATGATCCACAATACTTGGAGGGCATCATGGAGTTGGGTGCAGAAAAAGCCAGGAAAAGTGCCGCTGCAACCATGGAGCTGGTGAGAAATGCAATGGGTTTGGTTTATTGAAAATGAATATGTACTTTGTCTGACCGTTGAACATCGGATCCAATCAGAATATTATGGCCAAAGCTAGAAAACCAAAACATGTTGCAATAGCAGGAAATATCGGTGCTGGGAAAACCACCCTCACTGAAATGCTCAGCAAACACTACAAATGGATTCCACAGTTCGAAGATGTGGACCAAAACCCTTATTTGTTTGATTTCTACGAAGACATGCCCCGTTGGAGCTTCAATCTTCAGATCTATTTTCTCAACAGCCGACTGAATCAACTGATTGAGATCAGCAGGGGGACTGAAACGGTTATCCAGGACAGGACCATTTATGAGGATGCGTATATATTCGCACCGAATCTTCATGAGATGGGGCTGATGAGCAAGCGTGATTTTGATAATTATTTTGATTTCTTTCAGAACCTGCGCCAAATGGTGAAGCCACCAGATCTCATGATCTATCTCCAGGCTTCTGTACCTACATTGGTAGGCCAGATCCAGAAGCGGGGAAGAGAGTATGAAGAAAATATTCGCCTTGATTACCTCAAGCGTTTGAACGAATATTACAACAAATGGATTGATGGCTATAAGGAAGGACCATTGTTGGTCATCAATGTAGACAAGACCAAATTTGTTGAGAATGAAGAGCACCTTGGCGAGATCATCGCAAAGATCGATGCTGAGCTCTACGGGCTTTTCTAGTTATCCTGCAAAAATATGTTCAGCCCCTCTGGAAACCCTTTTTGATTCAAGGCGGCTGATGCTCTGATCAATTCCAGTACAGCCAACCTGCCCTCTTTGCCAAGTGCAAGGGAAAATTCGTTGACATAAAGACCAATATGGTTGCGCATCACTTCCTCACTCATCTCCTGTGCATTTTCAGTAACAAATGAAGGTAAGGCATGGGCATTTTCATTGGCATAGGCAAGACTCCTGTTGATCACCCTGTTGATCTTGGTAGAAAGTTCAAGGTCAAACGATCTCCTGACCAGGATCCCGCCAAGTGGAATGGGCGCACCTGTTCTTTTCTCCCAAACATCTCCCAGGTCTGAAATTTTTTTCAGCCCTTTTTGCTGGTAGGTGAACCTGTTTTCATGGATGATGACACCAGCATCAACTGCTCCAGTTAAAACCATGTCTTCAATCACATGAAAGGGGACGAATGTTTTATTTTTTATCTCGGGATAGGCCAGGGAGAACAGCAAATGAGCGGTGGTATTGATGCCTGGAAGGGCGACACTGATCTTTGAAGGATCAATTTCTTTTTCATCTTCAATATTTTTTGATACGAAAAGGGGGCCAACTCCTTTTCCCAACGCACTGCCTGCTTCAAGGATCATGTACCGGTTGATCAATTGAAAAACGACCCCATAACTTACCTTGGTGATGTCCAGGGAACCTTCGATCGCCAGGTGATTCAAGGTCTCCACATCCTCCAGGCGGGGCGTAATTTCCAATCCCTCGGTATCAATTTTACCATGGAGCATTGCATCGAAAATATAGGTATCATTGGGGCAGGGTGAAATTCCCAAACTCAGTTTCATGGTAGTTGGAGCTTGTTGATGAGGTTAACACAGGCATTTGTTGCGGCAAGCAATGATTCAGGAATTTTCCATTTCGCTTTATCGCGCTCTCCAACCAGGTTGGAAATACCCCTGATTTGGATAAAAGGAATTTGTTGTAACGCACAAACATAGTGAAGGGCTGCGCCTTCCATGGATTCGATGTCTGCCTTGTATTGATTGGCAAACAACGCTATTTTATGTGGGTTGCTGCTGATTTCATTGACGGATACAGCAGCAACAGCAGGCAATGCTGCAGCCGCTATCAGGTGGTCATGATGGTTCACAATGGCACCCTGCTCAAAAGGGGGGATGTTTTTATCTGTCAGTCCCAATTCAAAAATGTCATGGTATCCATCTCTTTCAAAGACTCCCATGTCCGCCACAATCTCACTCCTGACACTCACTGCTGTTCCCAGCATCAGTGACGGGTCGAAGCTGCCTGCAATGCCAAGCTGGATAACCATGTCTGGCTTTAGGCTGGTAATTTGCTGCATGATGGCATAGGTGGAAGGCATGAGCCCAACACCGGTGACGGCAAAATGAACCTTCACCGTTTTTTGTGTTAGGGGGATTTCTTTTATGCCAGCAATTTCTCTCTCTGTAGCTGCAATGACCAAGACATTCATCCTGCAAAGTTCATCAATTCTATCGAATACCATTCATTCATGGCCCCGGATTCAGATTTCAAGAGGAATTTTTGATATTGCTTCTTAACTTTGCACCCCTAACAAGCATATGCCAACATTTTATTTGACCAGACGGGAGCATTTCAATGCAGCACACAAGCTGTACAATCCTCAATGGACTGCTGAACAGAATGACGAGGTTTTTGGAAAATGTGCCAATGAAAACTGGCATGGGCATAATTTTGAACTGTTTGTGACGGTCAAAGGTGCTCCTGATCCAGATACAGGGTTTATTGTTGATGCAAAGCTGTTGAGCAAAATCATCAAGGAATATGTTGTAGATGTGCTGGATCACCGCAACCTTAACCTGGATATCCCTTTCATGGAAGGGAAGATTTGTTCCATAGAAAACCTGGTATATGAAATTTGGGGTCAGCTTGCGCCCCATATGCCCAAAGGCGTTTTGCTGCACTGCATCAAATTGGTTGAAACGCCCCGCATTTATGTGGAGTAAAATTGGCAGTTTACAGAGAAGAGCATTTTAACGCAGCACACCGGTTGAACAATCCTGCCTGGAGTCCTGAACAAAATAAACGTGTTTTTGGAAAGTGCAACCTGCCCAATTATCATGGCCATAACTATGTGCTCATTGTAAAAGTGGTTGGAGAAGTGGATCCTGAAACGGGGTATGTCATTGACATGAAAATACTGTCAGACCTGATTGCCGACAATATCCTGGACAAGTTTGACCACAAGAACCTTAACCTGGATGTGCCTGCTTTTGCCAACCTGAATCCTTCCGCTGAAAACATTGCCATTGTCATTTTTGGGATATTGCGGCCGCTGATCAATGAACATTTGGACCTCCAGGTGCGTTTATATGAGACACCCCGAAATTTCGTGGAGTATCCTCATCAATTAAAATAAGATTATGGCATATACCAAGGTTGAACAATACGACGACCATGTCACTTCAGCACTGATTGAACATTACAGATCGTCAATAGGACTGCTGGGTGAAGATCCTGAAAGAGAAGGGCTGCTCAAAACACCTGAACGCGTGGCCAAGTCCATGCAGGTGCTCACCCAGGGGTACCAGATTGATGCAAAGATGATCCTGAACTCAGCAAAATTCCATGAGGATGTCAGTGAAATGATCATCGTGAAAGACATAGAGCTTTACAGTTTATGTGAACACCATATGCTCCCTTTCTTTGGTAAGGCACATATTGCCTATATCCCCAACGGGTGGATCACAGGTCTGAGCAAGATTGCAAGGGTGGTTGATACCTACAGCAGAAGGTTGCAGGTACAGGAAAGGCTGACTACCCAGATCCTCAATGCCATCCAGGAAACCCTGAATCCCCTTGGCGTGGCCGTAGTCATCGAAGCTTCACACCTTTGCATGATGATGCGGGGTGTTCAAAAACAGAACTCCGTGACCACTACTTCTGCATTTTGTGGAGAATTTGAAAAAAACGAGACCAGGAGTGAATTCATCAGACTGATTGGATCGAAATTACATTAACATCAATCCGTATTCATAGGTATTGGGCGCCAGGTAAACACCTGGCGCTCTTTTTTTTCAATAGTTTATTTACCTTCGTATAATCAACAATATCTATGATTCACGCATACGTTTTTCCGGGACAGGGCTCTCAACACCCAGGAATGGGCAAGGACCATTATGAGGGCAATGCATTTGCCAGAAGATTTTTTGAACAGGCAAATGAAATTTTGGGATTCCGTCTCTCTGACGTCATGTTCAATGGTTCAGATGAAGATCTCAGACAAACGAAAGTAACGCAACCTGCTATTTTTCTTCATTCAGTAATTGCTTACAAAATGATTGA
>JAJTFY010000038.1 GCA_021299175.1 Chitinophagaceae bacterium | reverse complement strand
TGGGCACAGATTTTATCTTCTACAACATCTGGTGCTGCCAACTACTATAGCAACATGGACAAATACGTCCAATCGTCCAACACCAATTCCTATACTGCTAGCAGCTGGACAAACTGTTATCGTGCGGCCAGTTTAGCACAGCAAATTGTAAAGGATTACGGAAAGAATGCTGAGCAGGTAAATGTTGTTTCTGCTGCAATCGTGGTTAAAGCCCTTTCGATGCAATATGCTACGGATATTTATGGTGACTTGCCATACGCTGAAGCACTTCAGGGTGAGACTGGAATTTCACAGCCCAAGTACGACAAGCAGGAAGCGGTAATGAAAGGTTTGTTGACTGAACTGGAAGGTGCGCTTACCAAATTCGATGCCACCAAGTTGAAGCCCAGCGCAGACCTTTTTTATGGTGGTGATGTTGTCAAGTGGAAAAAGCTGGGTTATTCAGTAATGCTACGCATCGCCATGCGATTTACCAAGCGTGATGCAGCTTTTGCAAAAATTTGGGCTGAAAAGGCATTTACCGGTGGTGTAATTACCAGTGCTGCAGACGATGCTTTCATGCGTGGAAGTAACGCTACCGGGTACTCTAACCCCAATGCCCGTGCATTGGATATCCCTGCAGATTTCTACTCAGTTCGTTGGAGCAAGACGCTGATTGATTTCCTGAGGTCAACAAACGATCCTAGGCTTGGCGTTGTAGCTGAAGTTCCCCCTGCAGGTTTGACCGGTAATACAACTTTCGGTTTGGCTGGTAACAACACACCTGCAAATCAATTGGGTCAGCCCAATGGGTATGACCTGAATGGCGGGGCTACTGATATCACCAAATCTCCTGGATATCCTGGGGGAACTGGAACAGGTGGAGAACTTTCGCCCATCGGAAGGTATTCAAGACCTCGTACTTCTGTATACACTCCCAACAGGGATGTAGCATTATTCATCATGACTGCAGCTGAAACTTCACTGTTGTTGGCTGAGGCTGCTGTAAGAGGATGGTCAGTTGGTGGAAATGCAGCTACCCACTATGCAAATGGTGTAAGGTCTGGCATGGAGTCACTCGCTACATTCAGTTCAACTGGCACAGTTCCTACTGCAGCCATCAATACATATATTGCAGCCAGACCTTTGAACGTTACAACTCAGGCAGCTTCTCTTAAGCAAATCAATGATCAGTTCTGGGCAACAACAGGCATGCTAATGAACTTTAGTGAATCTTGGAGCAACTGGCGTCGCTCTGGCTTCCCCACTTTGACACCTGTAGTATACACCGGTAATTTCTCTGGAGGAGTTATTCCTCGTCGTCAAATTTATCCAACCGGTGAAGCATCAGTAAACGATGCAAATTACAAAATCGGAGTTAGTGGATTGACTCCTGCCAGTGATTCATGGGCTTCCCGTGTATGGTGGGATAATTAATCTCACGACAACGAAAGTTGTTCATCATCATATGTTTTTAAATAAAATGCCAGGTCCTAGTACCTGGCATTTTTAATTATATGTAACTTCGTTTGAGTATGGTATGAAACAATCAATCATCATTTATATTCTTTCGTCCTTGCTTCTTTGCATGATGCTTGTTTCTTCAAAACAGACATTTGCACAGCCTTCCAAGTTATTTACTGCTGTTCCAGGGGAATCCTCCGGGCTTGTTTTCCAAAACAGGATTGTTGAAAGCCCCGCTGTTAACATTATCACTTACGAGTATTTTTACAATGGTGGCGGTGTAGGGGCCGGCGACTTTAATAATGATGGGTTGGTTGATCTGTATTTTACAGGAAATATGTCGCCCAACAAACTTTATGTAAATAAGGGCGGGCTTAGGTTTGAAGATCTCACAAGGTCTGCAGGTGTTTCAGGTAAGCCAGGTTGGAAGACCGGCGTGTCAATTGCCGATGTAAATGCAGATGGGTGGTTGGATATTTACGTTTGTTATTCAGGTGATCTTGATTCAAATCAAAGGGCGAATCAGCTGTTCATCAACAATGGCAATCTTACCTTTACAGATAGGGCAAAAGAAATGGGTGTTGCAGACAAGGGATACTCAACCCATGCTGCTTTCTTTGACATGGACCGTGATGGAGACCTGGATCTCTATGTGATGAATCACAATATCAAGAATCTGCGGAATTTTGATGCTGCATATGTAAAAAAAATGGTCGATCCAAATGCAGGTGATCGCCTTTATGAAAATGTGAATGGAAAGTTTTCTGATGTGTCAAGAAAGGCAGGCATCATATCGAATCCTTTGGGATATGGTTTGGGCTTGAATATCTCAGATCTCAACAATGATGGATGGCCTGATATTTATGTGTCCAATGATTATGTAGAGGAAGACTACCTCTACATCAATAACAAGAATGGTTCCTTTACTGAGACCCTGAAGTCATCATTGGGCCATCTGTCGAATTTCTCAATGGGGGTTGATGTTGCAGACATCAACAATGATGGGCTCATGGATATTTTCACCTTGGATATGCTTCCTGAAGACAACCGGCGTCAGAAGTTGCTCTATGCTCCTGATAATTACGAACTCTATGACAATGGTGTTCAAAATGGATTTTATCATCAGTTGATGCGCAATATGTTGCAGCTCAACAATGGCAATGGTAGCTTTAGCGAAATTGGACAACTGGCTGGTGTATCCAATACCGATTGGAGTTGGGCGGCTCTTTTTGCTGATTTTAATTTGGATGGGAATAAGGATCTCTTTGTTACAAATGGATATGGAAGGGACATGATCAATCGTGACTTTATGAAATTTTATGCCGATCAGCGTTTAAAGCATATCCAGGGAAAGACTGATAGCCGAATGTTTCAGATGTTGCAAGGTATTCAATCCACTCCGCTTCATAATTATATATATGAAAACATGGGAAATCTGCAATTCAAAGACCAATCTATTGACTGGGGTTTTGAAGAGCTGAATTTTTCTCATGGCGCAGTGTACGCAGATCTTGATAATGATGGCGATCTTGATTTAGCCATCAATAGAATGAACCAGGAAATTGGTCTTTACAGAAACAATACAAGGGAAAATAAATCCGGCGGCCATTTTCTGAAAATTGATTTGCGTACAGGGGCCAATGCTAAAAACAGGTATGCATTGGGCTCGGTAGTGACCGTATACGCTTCAGGTAATAGTTATACCCTGCAACAGTATCCTGTCCATGGTTTTCAGTCTTCCATGCAGGTGCCACTTCATTTTGGACTCAAAGAGAATCATGTTGATTCCTTGCGCATTGTATGGCCTGATGGATCTAAACAAGTCATAAGTGCGCCAGTTTTTTTAGACACAACGTTGGTCATGATGAAGGCAAACAATGCGGTAACTAATTTCAGGACAGCTTCTGTGTCCAGTATTGCCGGTAAATCCCAATTGAAAGGTGGTACCATTTTTACTGCTGTTCGTCCAGTTTTAAGTTTTACCCATAGCGAGGATCAAGCCAATGATTTTAAGATTCAGCCTTTGATGACCAATATGTTTTCATTTTCTGGTCCAAGATTCGCAAAAGGGGATGTGAACGGTGATAGGCTTGATGACATATTTGTCTGCGGGCCGCGCAATCATCCTGGCCGATTGTTTCTTCAGCTAGGGGGAGGTAGTTACAAGGAGGATGTTCAAAAAATATTTTCTACAGATATGGTTTATGAAGATTGTGGAGCAGTTTTTTTTGATGCAGATAATGATGGAGATCTTGATCTTTACGTCGTAAGTGGTGGTTTTCAAGTAGATGATAGTTTGCAGTTGGAAGACCGTCTTTATATAAATGATCGGGGTAAATTCAGTAGGCCAAAGGGGATGTTGCCCTCTAAATCTTATGCAGGTACAGCCATTGTGCCACTTGATTTTGATAGGGATGGAGACATTGATCTTTTTGCTCCAGGCAGGGTTATTCCTGGAGAATATCCCACCAGTCCACGGTCAAGGCTGCTGGTGAATGATGGAAAAGGAAAGTTTGAAGATGCAACAGATCATATTGCACCATTTTTCAATAAACTGGGCATGATTACCGATGCCCGTTGGATTGATCTTGATGGAGACAAGAAAGAAGAGCTGGTCGTTGTCGGCGAATGGAGTCCAGTTCGAGTTTTTCAGTTTGACCAATCGAAATGTATTGAGGCAACCAAGCAATTCTTCTCAGTTCCATACCATGGGTGGTGGAACACGATGCGGTTTGAAGACCTTGATAGAGACGGCGATCAAGATCTGGTGGTTGGCAACTGGGGGATGAACAGCCAGCTAAGGCCAGAACCAGGAAATCCCATCACCATGTATTTTGGCGATTTTGATGGAAATGGTTTCATCGATCCTCTCTTGTTTTATCCAATCATGGGAAAATCATATCCCATGGCATCCCGTGATGAAATCACCGATCAGATGGTTAGTTTGCGTCAGCGGTTTCCCACCTATGATGCTTATGCTGATGCACAATTAGAACAAATCTTGGATAGTACACAAATCAATATTGGGAAAAAACTTATTGCAGATTTTTTGCATACCGTTTGGTTTGAAAATACTCCTAAGGGAATGATCATGCATCGGCTGCCTGTTCAAGCAGACTATGCACCAGTATATGCCATTTGGACGGATGATTTTGATCATGATGGGAACATGGATATATTCCTGGGAGGCAATATTGAACATGCCAGGATAAAAATTGGAAAGGTGGATGCCAATCATGGTACATTGTTAAAAGGAAATGGGAAAGGAGATTTTGAGTATGTTGACCAGCTGCAGTCAGGATTGAATATCAAAGGATGTATCAGGGATATCATCGAAACAAAAGGTGTTGGCTCTAAAAAAACACTCATGATTGGAATCAATGGTGCAGAACCTGCTTACATCAGCTATTAAAATTGAATTGATAGCAGAAATCGCAACTAATTGTATTGTTCACTTATGCCCTTTATTTTGATAAAATTTTTCCATGAATTGCTTAAAACTATTGTTGCTTTTTTCATTTCTTCCATGGGAATCGACATTGTCACAAGAGCGCACTGATAGCAAAGATTTTGTCTTTGCTTTGAAAAAAGCTACAGATGTCATGTTGAATGATGTTACTTCTCCTGTGGCTGCTAGCAGGTATTATGCCTATCTTTCAATGGCTTCCTATGAAGTGATCTCACTCTATGACTCCGTTCATTATCCAAGCATGAGTGGTATTGTAAACAATTTTACTGGTATTCATCTTGTGCCATCTATGCTACAACAGACAGATAAAAGTCTGGCAACTTTGCTGACCATATTCAAAGCTGCTGAAAAGCTTTTGCCCTCAGGTTACCTGATGCGAAAAGAAGTTGATTCACTGCAGTTATTATGGTCGAAAACATCAACCTCAAAGCAGTTGTATGAGAATACCAACAACCTAGTTGTAGCTGCGGTTGCACAAATGGTCTCTTTTGCCAGGGCAGATGGGTTTACGAAACTGAATAACATGCCGAGGTACACCCCAAAAACCGGAGATGCTTTTTGGCAACCAACACCACCTGTTTTCATGTCTGCCATAGAGCCTCACTGGAATAAACTCAGGCCTTTTTTCATGGATTCTGCACAGCAATTTGTTCCTGCCAGACCTGTGATGTACAGCAAGGCCAAAAATTCTGCCTATTTCAAATTGTTGAAAGAGGTTTATGATCTGGGTAACAACCAAACAGAGGAGCAAGTCCTGATTGCAAGTTTTTGGGATTGTAATCCATTTGCCGTTCAGCAAATCGGTCATGTTGAATTTGGCCTCAAAAAGATTTCTCCCGGGGGACATTGGATAGGGATTACTGGTATTGCATGTATTAAGTCTGATCTTTCTCTTTTCCAAACAGCAATGGTACATGCTTTGGTAGGTATAACGCTTGCTGATGCATTCATTGCTTGCTGGGATGAAAAATACAGAAGCAATCGGATAAGGCCCGAAACGGTCATCCATCGATTGATTGATCCCCGTTGGAAACCACTGCTGCAAACTCCGCCATTCCCGGAATATCTCTCTGGCCATAGTGTTTGCTCAAATGCAGCAGCAACAATGTTGACAACAATTTTTGGAGATGGATTTGCCTTCCTCGACCATACAGAGTTGGAATTTGGCCTGCCAACAAGACAGTTCAGTTCTTTCAACCTTGCCGCTGAGGAGGCTGCAATTTCAAGATTGTATGGTGGGATTCATTTCAGGGACGCCATAGAGCTAGGCAAGTGGCAGGGCAAGAAAGTTGGAAATCTTGCTGTTAAAAAGTTTCAACGGCAACTGGGTTTGCTGAAACCTGCGAATTGATCATCGTTAAATTGTTAATGAGCCATTGTGTTATACATAATGCCAGTGATTGGGGGTGACTAAAAAATAATGGTATCCCTGGCGGTGAGGCATGCCCCAATAACTCCCGCTTTCTCTCCCAGTTGAGAGATCTTGAGTTTGGTATCATTGTTGACCAAGCTCAGTGAAAGTTTGTTGAGGGTGCTTCTGGCTGGGAGCCTGATGTAGTCCCCTGTTTCAGAAAGGGCACCCCCAAGGATAAGCATTTCGGGATTGAAAATATTGACCAATACTGCCAACCCTTTACCCAATTTTTCTCCTATCTCAGAAATCAATTCAATGCTGAGCTGGTCTTCATTCAATGCAGCGTTGATGATATCATTCATGGTGATGTCATCGATCGACATATTTTTCTTCAATGCAATGGAGGTAAAGCCTTTTTTTATCTGCTCTTTGAATTTTCTGACAAGGGCATGCCCAGAGGCTTCTGTTTCCAAACATCCTTTTTTACCACAATGACAAATGACTTCATTCTCAAAAAGTGGGATATGACCAAACTCTCCGCTGAAACCTGATTTTCCGTAATACACTTTTCCGTCCAGCAAAATGCCCATCCCCATGCCATAGTCCATGTTGATGAAAAGGATATTGTTTTCCTTTCTCAATTCGTTGGACTGGAATTCACCATAGGCCATTGCCCTAGAGTCATTTTCCAGGAAAGTTGGGATGCCAATTTCATTTTGAATGATTTCGGCCAGCGGTTCCTCTTTGAAATGGAAGAAACTGAAACTGTGGCCGGTTTTATGGTTGATTCTTCCTGTCAAATTGATGCCAAGACCCAATATTTGGGCTTTACTGCTCGGACCCTCACCCAAGAAGGCCTTGATCAGCTTGATCAGATTTTCCAGTGATTCTGGTGTGTTTTCAAGCCGAAAAGGCACTTTTTCCTTCTGATAGATCATTTTCTTGGTAAAATCCATCAATCCAAAATTGATGTGGAACTTCTTTACATCTACCCCCAGGAAGTAACATGCATCTGGAACCAGGCCGAACATACTGGCCCTTCGTCCACCAGTTGAATCAAGTTTTCCTTCATCTTGGATCAAGCCATCCTGGATCAGTTCATTGATCAGGGATGTGGTTTTGGGTACGCTGGTTCCCAAATCTTTGCTCAAATCAGTGATCGTGCTGTTGCCAGACTGGTTGATGTGGCGGATGATGAACTTTTTTAGGGATCTGTTTTTGAAAACAACCCCGGATACTGCTTCATCGTTGAATATTTCAAGATTTGTTTTTTTTCTTTTCATTCTTTTTCCGTGCATCAAATCTAGGATTTATCTGTTTTAATTTGTTGATTGCTTTTTGATTGTCATGTATTTCAAATCTTCACCAACCAATACTACTCAAATTGAGTAGTATTGGTTGGCTTTTGTTTATTGCCTGATCAAACTAGTTAATAAAAAAATTAACAAAGTTGATTTAGTTTACAATTATTTTATAAATTGAGTGTGTTGAGGCACCCAAAGTAGACGCATCACAACCATTTTTAAACAAAACACAATCATGAAAAAGCTAACGCTTATCCTAACCATGCTCTGTACTTCCTGGTTGTTGGGGTTTTCCCAGCAGGCTAGAATCAGCGGAAAGGTGACCAGTAGCGAGGGGGGAGCGCCTGCAGAAGGGGTTTCCGTTCTAGTAAAGGGCACAAAAAAAGGTACCAGAACCAATTCCGCAGGTGAATTTTCCATCAATGCTTCTGCCGGACAAACGCTTGTGCTAACCGGCATTGGCTTTTCCACCAAAGAGGTGGTTGTCAACGGCAATCAGCTGGATATAACCCTTGCTTCTACTTCTTCAAGCCTCAATGAGGTTGTGGTAGTAGGATATGGTACACAGAAAAAAGCCAATCTTACCGGATCGGTTGTGGCCCTTAAGCAAGAGGATCTCTTGAAGCGTCAGGTAGCCACTGCAAGCAACCTTTTGCAGGGTCTTGCACCCGGTGTTACTGTGACCCAACAATCAGGTCGCCCCGGTGCTGATGGTGCATCCATCCGGATCCGTGGATTGAGTTCTATTTATGCCGGTCAAAGTCCTTTGATCATGGTGGATGGAGTTGTTTCAAGCCTTGATGCCATTGATCCCAATGCCATTGAGAGCATTACGATCCTCAAAGATGCTGCTTCAACTGCGATTTATGGTACCCGTGCAGCCAATGGCGTTATCCTGGTCAAAACCATTCGGGCAAAAGGAAAGGGTGTTAAGGTGAGCTACAACAGTTTTGTTTCCAAGCAGATTGCTACCGCAATGCCTGAAAGAACAACCGCCATTGAACACATGGAACTGAGCAATGTAGCAGAGCAGAACAGAACAGGAAATCCTGCTTCATTTCTGTTTCAACAATCATTGATTGATAAATACAAAACAACAAAGGCGAACAACCTTGATGTTATTGACAACGATTGGGTTGATCTCTTGTTCACCAATTCTGCATTGATGCAGAACCATAATGTGACTCTTAATTCTGGTGGAGAAAATACCAATGTATTCACCTCTGTTACCTACCTGGATCAGCAGGGCCTGATTCCCAACAATAGTTTCAAGCGGTATGATATCCGTTTCAATCCTGACTTTAAACTCAGAAAAAACCTGACCCTGAGTGGTGTTTTCAACTATAATTTTAGCAAGAATACCTCTCCATCAACATCCAGTCCTGAATTCATCATCCGCCAGGCCATTGGATTGCCAGCGATTGGTGCTGCGAAGTTTGGTCCGGGTATGTATGGCACTGCAGGGCAGACCAATAACAGGAACCCGCTTGCCCAGGCAGAAGCGGCTGGTACATCCGTTTCTGAAAACAATTCATTCCTGAGTAAAATCGCACTCAACTACAAGCCCATTGAAAGCCTTGAATTGGAAGCCTATTGGTCTCGTGAACATTGGACACCCCATGGCAAGACTTTTACCAAGAATGCAGACATTTATGTGCCCAACCTTGTTACTTCTGCATATGACAAGATCAGTCAGTGGCCTGGTTCTACAAGTCTTGGAGAATCCTACTCATCCAATACAAGAAATACAATGCTGGCGCAGGCAACTTTTTCCCAAAACTTCGGCAACCATCGCTTCAAATTATTGGCTGGTGGTCAAACAGAGGAGTTTTTGTATGAAGGCATCTCTGCATCCAGAACTGGTTTCAATAACCCTGATCAACCTTATTTGAATCTTGGTGCTGCAGACAGGAACAATGCCGGTTCTGCTTACCAAACAGCATTGGCTGGTTTCTATGCAAGGCTGAACTATAGTTTTGATGATAAATATCTGCTTGAAGTCAATGGCAGATACGATGGTTCATCAAGGTTTTCACAAGCCTTGAACAAGCAGTGGGGCTTTTTCCCATCCGCTTCAGCAGGATGGATATTCTCTAAAGAGAAATTCTTTGATGGTTTGTCAGACCTGATCAGTTTCGGAAAAATCAGGGCATCCTATGGATTGCTTGGTAATCAGGCATTGCCAGAAATCTATCCTTTTGCTGTGAATTACCAGACTTCAACTTATTCCAATCCCAACAATGGAACAAGCACTTATTTGAACAATGTTACCACGCTGGGTTATGCGTTGTTGGATGCACCCAATCCTGGTATTACCTGGGAGAACTCAGCACAGATGAACGTCGGTGTGGATCTTACAGTAAAGAGAAACCTTACCCTGACGTTTGATTATTACAAGCGCACCATCAGCGATATCCTTTTGGTGAGGCCAATTCCTTCTTATATTGGTTTGAGTGCTCCGTTTGTCAATGCCGGAGACATGACCAACACAGGATGGGAAGTGAGCGCCAATTACAAAGCCAATATCAGCAAGAAATTTAGGCTTGATGCAACACTGATGCTCAGTGATGTGGTCAACGAAGTGACTGCATTGCCTGGTGTTCCTTATCTTGATGCAGGATCTGAGCGTACGGCAGTTGGTCAGGCCCTGTGGTCCTATTTTGGTTATCAGTCAATCGGATATTTCAAGGATGCCAATGATATCACAGGATCGCCAGTTCAGTTTGGTGTTCCCTATAGTGCCACCACTGCCAACGGTCCAAAACCTGGAGATGTAAAATATGCAGATATCGGTGGTGCTGATGGAAAGCCCGATGGAAAGATTGATGCGTTTGACAGGACTTTTATTGGCAACAGCTTTCCCCGTTATGAATACAGTGTAAACCTCAATCTTAGCTACACCAATTTTGACCTGAATTTGTTCGGGCAGGGTGTAGGCATGAGGAACAATTATCTCAGCGGAACTGGTGCGATACCTTTCAACAGCAGTGATTTTGTGGCTTCACTTCTGTCTATCCACAAAGATTACTGGACGCCTTCCAACACCAATGCAACATTCCCACGTTTGTTGCCTTCCGGTTCAGGCGGTACAAATTTTGTTGCATCAGACAAGTGGATCAGGAGTGCAGCCTATTTCAGGATCAAGAACATCAATCTTGGATACAGGCTGCCTTCATCTGTGATCAAGAGATTGAAAATTACTGGCGCAAAAGTGTATGTCAGTGGCCAGAATCTTCTGACGTTCACCGACACCTGGAACGGATTTGATCCTGAAATCAACAGCCAGACAGGTCAGTTTTATCCTTTGATGAAAACTTTCACAGCAGGCGTGAACCTCAACTTCTAATCCAAGTAAAATATTTAACATGAAAAAGATTTTTATATACAGTTTCCTGCTCATGCTTGTAGCCCTTGGTGGTTGCGACAAGTTTCTGGACAGGCAGCCACTCGACAGTATTTCATCCGAAACTTTTCTTGCTACGGAGCAAGAAATGGAGCTTGGTTTGAATGGTGTTTACGCGGCTTCTTTTTGGGCGTTGGGAAACAACACGCCACTTCATTTTGCGATTGAATCTGCAACTGACCTGGCCATCAAACGCACCGGTAATTCGGAAGACCAGGTGGCCATGGGTGATGGTGGTCCCTTTCTTGTGGGCAACGCACTGACTACAACTGCCTGGAGCCAGGCATACAAATTGGTGTCAAGGGCGAACTACCTGTTGGATGGCATGAAAAAAGGTCAGGCTGCTGCTTCACCCAAAACCTATAGCCGGATAAGGGCTGAGGGTCTTGTACTCCGTGCCTGGGCTTACTATCACTTGATTGGATGGTTTGGAGATCCCATCTTTTATACAAAGCCACTGTTGCCGTCAGAATATGAGACATTGTCCAGAACTCCTGTTGCCACTGCTGCACAAGAATTGTACAAAGACCTCGATGAAGCGGCCTCATTGTTTGATGCCGCTGGCTCCAGTCCAATCATTCTTTATGGCAGGGTGAACAAGGGCGTTGCATTGGGACTTAAAGCCAAACTTGCCATGTTGATCAAAGACAATAAAACAGCTGCTGCTGCATCAAAGGCTGTCATCGACATGAATGCATACGGTCTTAATCCAAGGTATACTGATTTGTTTATGTTGGCTGGACAGCGCACCAATGCGAACCGTGAAATATTATTTGCACAAACCTATCCAACCGATGTATTGGATCCTCAAAACTGGTTGGCCGTTTTGACAATTCCTCGCCAGGTGGGAACTTCACAAAGCAGTCATTTCCCTTCACAGGCGTTGTTTGATCGCTATGAAATGAAGGATGGCAGAAGGATTGATCAGTCTGCTTTATACAACCCTAGAACTCCTTCAGCCAATCGTGATAACAGGTTGAAGTGGACCATCTATTCTCAGGGTGATACCATGGTGCACAATACCGCAAAATCGCCATCACTGCCTTATGTACAGCCCAAAGAGCGTACCATCTACAATATCTATTCCAATGTGCGGATCAAATGGAATTGGAGCACCAATCGGTATGACAATGTTGCCAGCAATATTGATTGGATTGGATTTCTTAATTCTCCATGGTTCGCAGGGTCTACAGGATCTTCAGGTGGTGTTGGATATGTTTGGAGCAAATACATTGATTCAACCCAGTATTCCTGGGAGACCAAGACCGGGTACATCCTGATGCGCTATGCAGATGTATTGTTGACCTATGCAGAGGCCAAAATTGAACTCAATGAAATTGATCCTACTGTTTTTACAGCAATCAATGCAGTAAGAACCCGTGCTGGTCAACCTCCTGTAACTACAGGTACCCAAGCTGCCTTGAGGGAATTGATCAGAAGGGAGCGGGCAGTTGAATTAGCTGGTGAAGGCGTAAGGCTGATGGACCTGCGGAGATGGGATATCTACAACAAGGCCATGACCGGCCCTGTGGTGGGTGTTTCTTTGAGCCTCACTGATCCTGCTGCTGCACCAAGCTTTGATGCTGACGGAGTTCCCAGCTATGCAGCAACACTGGCCAAAAGGTTGAAGACAAGAAATCAGACGAGGGAAAATATCAATGCGAAATACAAGCTCTGGCCCATACCGCAGGGAGAGTTGGATAAGAATCCTAACCTGAAGCAAAATCCAGGTTGGTAGATTTGGATTGAAACAATTGTACAAGGCCGGACCAGTTCCGGCCTTGTTATTTTATAAAAGGGTATTGCCCCTGAAACCATGACAGGGATTCTTTTACGCCCTCATAGAAAAAGAAAACTTCACCCTTGAACCCATTGTTGCGGTTGCCCTGGATCATTTGAGACAGGAATCCGGGAGAAGCCAAATAGGTTCCTGATTTGATCAGTACTCCAGGGTAAATAGGAATATTGTTGTTCCTGTAATATGATTTTTGTTGTAAGATGGTTGCGTTGTAGGCGGCGATATCATAGCGATAACATTGTGGAATAACTGCATCCACCCAACTGCTGTCTACCCATGTTGGCCAGTCTTGCAAATACTCTTCCAATGACCATGGGTAGGCACTTGGAGACATTGTTATTTGGATGCTGGGTTTCATGGTTTTCATTTCCTTGTGAAGGCGTTTCATGAATGCGTTCAGTTTTTTAGCCCGCCAGTTCAGCCATCCTGCATCCTTGATGTTGGTGGGCGGTAAAGCACCATTGTTTTCAAGCTTATACTGGGCGATGGTATAATCATCGTATCCTGCAGAGGAGGGGAGTGCAGGCAATCTGTCATCTCCCTGAACACCATCCACTTCATATTTGGATACCACTTCCTTGAAAAGATCAATCATGTATTGCTGAACTTCCGGGTCAAATGCATTCAGCCAATCAAACCCGTTTTTGACGACCAATGCGCCATTCTGGTCCCTTGCAGCCCACTTGGGTTTGGCAGCAATGATGGATCCGCCCTGGGCACTGTAAGAGGAAGAAAACCCATATTCAAACCAGGCATGTACCTTGATGCCAGCAGTTTTGGCTGCAGTAATCATTTCCTTCAATGGGTCCCTTCCCTGGAATTTCTCGAGTTGTCTGTTTCCGGTAAGTTTGAACATCACATCACTCGGATAAATGGTCCTGGCATTGTTGTAAACCACCAGGAAAATATTGTTGATGCCTGCTTTTTTGCAGTTGTCGACCGTCTGTAAAATATTATCGTTGTTGTCCAATGCAGTGCTTGCTGTGGTAGTGATCCATACGCCTCTCATCGCGTTTACATCCCAGACTGGTGTAGGAGGGGGATTGGGTGTGGGAGTTGTTCCTCCACCACCAGTACTGGTATTGTTTTTTTTACAGGATTGTAACAACATAAATCCAAGAAAAACCGCCATGACCAATGTTACAATCCGTATATTGTTGATGCAGGAATATCGTCTTTGTGTCAGTTTCAAAATCGTTGTTTTGTTTTTAAAAATAATTAATAAATTAATTTGAGTTTGTAAAAATTATAATAAAAGAATTAACTTGACGCATGCAACTGCATTGGCTTGATTTATTGATCATCATGGCCTATTTGGTCATGACACTTTTTTTGGGATTTTATTTGTCCAAGCGGGCTTCTAAAGATCTCTCCTCTTATTTTCTTGGAGGCAATACCATGAAATGGTACATGCTTGGACTATCCAATGCCTCTGGCATGTGGGACATCAGCGGTACCATGTGGACCGTCATGATCTTGTTTGTTTATGGGCTCAAGAGCGCATGGATTCCATGGCTTTGGCCCGTATGGAACCAGGTATTTGTTTTTGTGTTTCTCGCAGCCTGGATGCGCAGGAGCAATGCCATGACTGGAGCACAATGGATCAGTTTCCGTTTCGGAGAAGGAAGGGGGGCCAAGCTTTCTTATATCATCATTGTGATTTTTGCTTTGGTTAGTGTGGTTGGTTTCATGGCTTATTTTTTTGAAGGGATTGGCAAATTTTGCACATCCATTCTGCCTTATGATCTTTCCTTTCACCTTGGCTCGCTCTTGATTTCCAATGAGCAATCCTACGCCTTGTTGATTTGTGGCATCACAACAATCTATACCGTTAAAGGTGGCATGTACAGTGTTGTAGCGACAGAAGTATTGCAGTTTTTCATCATGACGATCAGTTGTTTTGTCATTGGATATATCGCTTATACGACTGTCTCGTCAGAGCAAATTGCCGCGGCCATTCCCAACGGCTGGGGAAACCTCTGGTTTGGTATGGATCTGGGCCTAGACTGGTCCTCAACACCTTACCCCCTTGTGAATGATAAAATTGATGGAGATGGTTTTGGCTTGTTTGGGGCCTTGTTCATGATGATGTTGTTCAAAGGAGTGTTTGCTTCTCTTGCAGGGCCAGTCCCCAGTTATGACATGCAAAGGGTATTGAGTACCCGCACCGCAGCTGATGCTGCTAAAATGAGCATGAGTACAATCCTGGTGATGTACATGCCCCGTTACCTGATGGTGGCTGCTTTTGCAGTGTTGGGTCTGGTTTATCTCAAGCCAGAAATCGTTGGAATGGGT
>JAJTFY010000037.1 GCA_021299175.1 Chitinophagaceae bacterium | reverse complement strand
CAACCAATTGCTCACGGAGATGGATGGCTTTGACACCAACAGTGGCGTGATTGTCTTGGCAGCAACGAACAGGGCAGACCTTTTGGATCCCGCCCTGCTGAGGCCAGGTCGGTTCGACAGGCATATATATCTTGAACTGCCCAACCTGAAAGAAAGGGAAGAGATTTTCAAAGTGCATGTGCGATCATTGATGATGGCAGAGGAGATGGATGTTCATATGCTTGCCTCGCAGACGCCAGGCTTTTCCGGAGCAGATATTGCCAATATTTGCAATGAAGCGGCCCTCATCACTGCAAGAAATAAAAAAGACAGCATTGGCAAGACGGAGTTTCTGGAAGCCATTGAAAGAGTAGTGGCGGGTATGGAAAGAAAAAGCAAGATTATTTCGCCCGAAGAAAAAATGATCATTGCTTACCACGAAGCAGGCCATGCCGTGGCCAGCTGGATGCTCACGCATATTGACCCATTGTTGAAGATTTCCATCATTCCAAGAGGGAAATCCCTTGGCGCGGCCTGGTACATGCCGGAAGAAAGAAATATCCGTTCTGCATCCGCATTCCATGAACAACTTTGTGCGGCGCTGGCAGGAAGGGCTGCGGAAGAAATCATTTTTGGTGAAGTATCCTCAGGTGCTTTGGATGATCTAGAGAAAGTCACAAAACAGGCCTATACCATGGTCCTCTATTTTGGATTCAGCAACAAAATCGGGAACATCAGTTTTTATGATTCAACGGGTCAAACAGAAAACGCGTTGGTAAAACCATACAGCGAGGAAACCGGAAAGATGATTGATGAAGAAGTCAGGCTATTGATTGCCACCAATTATGAAAAAACCAAATCACTGCTCAAGGAGAACAAGTCATTGTTGGTGACTGTGGCAGAGCAACTGCTCAAATCAGAAATTCTCTACAAGGAAGATCTTGAAAAAATCCTTGGGAAAAGAGCAACACCAATACCCATCCATGCATAAAATGAACTAGCGCCACCGCCCGGGTTTCCAATTGTAGCCTCCTGGTTTTTTTCTCCAATAACCGGCTTGCCATTGGTAACCATTGTGTGGATTTGACCAATACCCATCCCGCCAAGAATAGCTTCTTCCGTTCCAAAACCAGTCTCCATCAATCCAGATATAGCCGGTGCCTGGAGCTGCTAAACGGGGGCCCACTGGAGCAAACAAAGTGGTGCCAATGGTAAATCGGGCTGGTAGGTCACAAGAAAAAAATAATGCCGCAACAAAAAACAACAACAGATAGATTTTTTTCATGGAAATAGTTTTGAAGATATTCCAATGAAAATAGTTGCCCCTAGGCTAGTATCAAAGCAGAAAGGGAACTAAAAACCCCAATACTGAGAATTGATATTTTCCACACCTATTCTATGATTTACAGATTAAAAAGTTGGAACTTTGTATACCCCAAAACCAAAAAATGAAAACACCTTTTCTGCTCATGGCCTTGGTGGCTGCAATGCTTACTAAAGCCCAAACATTTGATCCTGCTGCCATCAAGATGTATTGGAAAGACAGTGCTGGCGTTCCTTTCATGACATTTGATCGCTTGTTGAAATTGAATAACCATATCGTATTCATCACGGGCACAGGAAAATCACTGGTGCCATACGGGCTATATATTGAAAATGGAAAACAGCTTCACCCTATTCGAAAACAATTGAATTACAAGGTGAGCAACAAGATTCAGCCCGATGGTGTTTTTTATACCACTGGAACCCAGGCGGTCATCCATCCCCTGGGAGAAAAAAGATTCTATAAAAATGCTAAATGGGCCATTCAATCAGGCCCCATGCTGCTGATCGATGGAAGAATAAATCCGGCACTCCCTAACAAGAAAAAAACATTGCGCCATGGTGTAGGAATCAAAAAAGACGGCAGGGTTTATTTTGCCGTTATCGAAGCGGGAATGAAAGATTTCGCAAAACACTTTCTTGACAAGGATTGCACCAATGCCCTTTACCTGGATGGTGAAAATGCTGATACTTGGGAAAACGGAAACTCGTTAAAAAAATTCAGCCGCTTTGGTCCAATGATTGTAGCAGAAAAAACCAATGGCAAGATGCCCTGATGTTCAAGCCTTATTCCCCCGGATGGTAAATCCTTTTTGCAGTAGCCAATACCTTGGTTTTATCCAATGTCATGGGCTTTGTTTTTTGTTGCAAAAACAAAGGCACCTGATCATCAAAATGTGGATTGCCTTGTTTGGCTGATGCGCCATAGGTATTCACGGTTTCAATGATGGGCAGTCCTTGCTTGGGAAAACGAACCATGGCCACATATGCATCGCCTCCTGTAATTTTGCGCTTGCCATTGGCCGTGGCCACGCCCCATTCCGGAGCCAACAGATCGGGCAGACCAGGTCCGGGAAATTCTTTATCGCCCCTTACGAGTTTCTGAATATCTCCTAACGCAAGATCAGTAGTCCCATAGGTTTTCATCATTTGAACCTGAATATCCTGCAGCAACTTCTCACATTCAGCCATGGTCAGTGCCCTTGAATCCTTTCCACGCATGGCTCGGGATACTTTTTCATAGACCATCAGAAATGCCGCAGCACCCTTGCTTTCTGGCACTCCACGCCTGTCCCATTCCTGCAGATTGCGCAACAAGGTATCATACTGCGGATAATTGGCCCTCTTCATCACAAACAAACTGTCAACACTGTATGGAAATTCAAACACAGCAGGAAACTGACGGTCAAACTTGATTTGCCTGAATTGATCAAAATCAACTTTTCCATTCAATGGCATCAACTCAAGAAAACGCCTGCTTCGGTTGTTGTGGTTGGTTTCCCAATTGCTGGTTGGTGAAAAAGAACTGGCAAGAAGATTGTTTTCCGGTGCAGTGGCATAAAAAGAAGAATGATTGGTATTGAATAAAAATCCGCTGGAGGGATTGACATACTGAGGCAATTCCTTGATGCCATAAAACTTCGTCCAGAGGGTCTTTGATGTATTGCCGGGCAATGTTTTTTTCCAATCAAATGCTGGCGATGGATCACGCAATGGCATCAGGGCATTGTTGATGTAAAAAATGGTATCATTCCTGTCAGCATACATGATGTTGAACATGGACAATCCCTGCATAGAGATGGCCTTGTAAAACTGCGTGAAGTTTTGGGCCTTGTTCATGGTATACCACTGCTCCAGGGCACGGATTTCCATGTTGGCGCCAAGCCTGATCGCGAAAGTTCCCTGCTCGTTTTTCATCGTTGCACCATATTTACTCCAATACAGGTCTCTTGAAACCGGAATGGGAATACCCTTGATGTGCAGCTTTACTTTTTTCTTCTCCAAATCAGTCCAGACTCCGTCAAACATATACTGGTCGGCGTTTTTAGGATTCATTTGTAACTGGTAAATGTCCAGCCTGTCACAAAAATTCACTGTATGTGCCCAGCCAAGGTTTTCGTTGACACCATGCAAAATACAAGGCCCTCCTGCCAACAAGCCTCCCAGGGCATTCCATCCTTCTTCGCTGTTGACATGTGCCTCATAAAAAGCCTCAGGTCCTTCATTCGGTTGATGGGCATTGATGGCCAAAAATGATTCGCCGGTTGTTGTGCGTGAGGGATGGATGGCAATGGCATTGGATCCCATTTTACTTGAGTGTCATGGGAAACAGCTGTTTGACCAAGACCTCTTCAGGATGTGCCTTTGCATAATCATTGATCCCTTGCACATACCCTTCTATAAGCCTTAAAAATGCAGGAGAAAGGGTATTCCATTTTTCTTCGGTAATCTCTCTGCAGCGAAACAGTGCAAAGGCGTAATCTCCTGCCACACCATCTTTCCCCAAAGCCCTTCCCATCAAGCCTTTGGAGGGAAGTGCAACCATTTGCAAACTTTTGAAATCATCCTCTGCATGGGCCCATGCCAAACCATAGGAAACTTCCGGATCTGTTTTGGCAAAAATATGCGGAACCCCAAAACTGTCTCGCGCAATGGTAACAGCCTTGGGATCAATCTGGGCTTGAGCATTAAAGGTTAGCAACAAGAGAATAGGCAAGAGATATTTCATGCAACTTGGTTTGACCGCAAGGTACACAAAACAAAAAGCCTATTTTCTTTTTAGCCCATCAAGGTAAGCCAGAAGGTCTGCCATTTCCTGTTGAGACATGGCCGTATGCAATCCTGCAGACATCATGGATGTTTTCATCTGCTCCATAGACTTGACAGATGAAAGCTTGATTTTTTGAACACTACCACCCGGCATTTTGATTTCAATGTCTGTCTTTGTTTTGCTGGATATGATGCCAATGGTCTCTGAACCATCGTTCATTTTCAACACCCATCCCTCATAGCCAAAGCTGATGCCATCTGAGGGATAGACAATGGCTTTGAGCATTCCATCCTTTGCATATTTTGAACCGATCTCTGAAAGCTTTGGACCAAAATCATAGCCCTCGTTGTTAACCTTGTGGCAAACAGCACAGTTCGATGCAAACACTGCCTTGCCATTGGCCGCAACTGCTTTGAGGACATTGAGTTCATCAATGGTCGGAATCCTTACTACCTCCTCAACAACTGTTGGTTTGGGCAGGTATTGCTTGGCTTCCTTTCGCACAGACTCTCTCCAGGAACCGCTCACACTGGCCACCACATCAGCAATCAATTCGGTGGGTACTTGATTTTTTTTAAGGATCTGCAACACCCTTTTTTCCCCTTCACCACTGCGGCCAATCCTTGCTGCTGCAAATTTTTTCAATGATTCCGGATAACGGTTGCCCAGGGAAACTGCTTGCAAAATGTCGACTGATCCGAGGCTGCTCAGCCTTCAGGTTGTATTGAATCACCAGATCCAGGTAATCTTTTGTCTGATACGTAGCATTGAGCACCCTTGTCAGTGCAGCTTCTGCAGCAGCATTCGCCTTTATGGAAGTAGGATTTAAGGAGGACAGGGCCAACTTGTCGATGGCAATTTCATTGGCGCTATTGCTTTTGATGATGTTCAACAATGCTGCTGTTTTGGCAGGGCTGTTGTTGAAATCAAATGCGCGAAAATACCGCAGTCTTGCTTTAAGGGGAAGGCCTGCATTTACAGCAAGCTGTTCAAGATAAGGCAAGGCCTTGTCTGTTCTGGCCCTCCAGACAATGTCTGTTCCAGCAGCATCTTTCAAGGGATCTTTCACGGCTTGCAGATAGGCACTGAAAAATGCATCCCATTGCCCATCGGCACCCACGCCCAAGGCCTCAAGATACCAACGGTCTTTGCCATCATACTGTGTTGCAAGATCAGCCCATATGCCTGCTGCCTCCGGACTTTTGTTGTGGTGAAGAGCAATGATGCATTCCCTTCTTACCTGAGGATCAGGATCAAGCTTCAGTGTGTTCAAAACGTCAGTAGTATTGCCTTTGAGCTGCAAGCTTGCTCTGATGGCCAACATCCTGAGCTGTGGATTTTTATCTTTTAGGGACTGTTTGATGTATTTTTCAGACTTGACACCCGGCATTTTTACCAGGCTCCAAAATGCCCTGGCCCGCATGGCAGGATCGGCATCGGATTGCCAAAGTTTTTCCAATGGTCCCACGGATTTTTTGCCCAATTGCTGAAGGCTGTTGTACGCATGATAACGCACCACAAGGTTAGGATTCTGCAATGCCTGCAAGGCACCTTCCACCGTTGAAAAATCAATGGCAGGCATGGTATAGTTTGGAGCACTAGCAGGTGCCACCCGATAGATGCGTCCCCTGGTCTGGTCTCCAGCCTGATGGCCGCCAACACCAGGATCATACCAGTCTGCTACAATCAATGACCCGTCAGGCGCAACGCAAACATCTGCAGGCCTGAACCAGCGGTCGTTTTCACCCTTGATGATATTGACAATGCTTGCACCATAACCTGCGCCTTGGTTGCTGATGCTGTAGGCCCTGACCACATTGGGTCCGGCATCTGCATGGATGAGCTGGTGCTGAAAAGCTTCTGGCAAGAGTTTTCCTTCGTACACCAGCAATCCTGTTGGTGATCCTGCGCCAGTTTGCAATACATTCGGAATAGACCCCGGGTCATTCAGATGCCAGTGACGCAATGGAATCGAGTCTTCCATATTGGTACGGGTGGTATTCCATCCTGCACCCGTCATTTCATCGGTATAGCCAAAGTTGCCATAAGGCATCACATAGTTGATGCGTGTTCCCTTGTTGCCATCATCATCGTTATCACTCTGCCACATGGTGCCATAGCTGTCTACCGCCACCTCATAAGGGTTCCTGAAATTATCGCCCAGGCATTCCACATTGGATCCATCAGGATCGCAACGAAACACCATTCCCTGTTTGTATTTTTTCGGACCGATCTCATCCCCATCCTGGTCCAGGACCGTATTGCCCTTGCTATCCTTCAATGTTTTTCCATTGTTGCCAAAATTGAAATAGAGTTTTCCGTCTGCACCAAAAGTGAAGGTATGCATGCCATGGTCATGCTGTTCGCCTTCAATGCCCTGGAACATGATCTCTTTTCGGTCTGCCTTGTCATCTCCATTGTCGTCATAAAAATTCCATACAAAAGGACTTTGCGCAACAATCACACGCTTCCCCAAAACGGCAATGCCCAAAGGCGCGTTCAGCTCCGGGCCCTGGTAGAATAGTTTTGCGGTATCGATGCGCGCATCCCCATTCCTGTCCTCCAGGATCATGATGCGGTCGCCCTTGGGCGTCGTTTGATTGCCATTGAGGTTGGGGCGATAATTATACGCTTCGGTCACCCAAATCCTTCCCCTTTCATCTACATCAATATTGGTGGGATTCTGCAACATGGGTTCAGTGGCCATCAACTGCACCTGCAATCCATACGCAACGTTCAATCCTTTCAATGCATTTTCGGGAAGTCTTTTTTGTGCCTCGGTGAGACTGTCTTTTACAACAATACTTTCACTGAAGCCATAGCGAGGCAGTGTGTAAGAAAGTCCGGCTATGATCAGCAAGAGGGTGATGCAAATGCGTACAGGTGTAATTTTTTTTGACATGGTCCTGTGTATAATGTTAAGTTGAATCAATGGTTATTTCCCATAAGCAAATGACTCCATCACTTCCATGCTTTTCATGGCCTCTTCGATGGAGCAGGGGTTGGATGATCGTCCGAGAAAATAATCAACCACCTTGCTGATCATGGGATGCTGAATGTTTTGCGGATGTTCAAATGAAATCAGGTCAGCGCCTGCTGCTGTTACGATCCTCAGTTCCGTTCCAAAAAATGGAAACTTGAGGTAGCCCTTTTCTCCAATGATCAGGCAACTGTCCTCCCTCATGATTTCAGGCATGGAGAAATTCCAGTCGCCCTGGAACAAGATATTGTTGGGAAGCTCCATGATGCCAGACACTGCATCTTCCGCTGCATAGAAGTTGGTTTGATGAGCAGCAGCACCTGATTTGCGCAGGGCTTCGCCAAAAATAAACTGTATGATGTCGAGCTGGTGTGGCGCCAAATCATAAAAATATCCGGCTCCTGCATATGCAGGATCTACACGCCAGTTGAACCCTGTATCGGCAACGATGTCTGGCCTATGTGTTTGGAACATGGTCAACCGGATGTTTTTTATTTTGCCCACAGCATCGGTTTCAACCAATTCTTTGATTTTTAAAAACATGGGCAGGCCTCTGCGGTAATGGGCCACAACCAGCTTTCCATCATTGGCTTTTACGGCATCGGCCATTCTTTTACAAGCAGCCACTGAAACGGCAACTGGCTTTTCGACGTACACCGCCTTCCCTTTTTCCATGGCGGCAATTGCATACTCCTCATGAAACTTTGGAGGAGTCGCGATATACACCGCATTGATGGCGGGATCATTGATCAACGCTGTGGCATCACTGTACCAGAAAGGCACCTGATGCCTTGCTGCATAATCTGCCGCCTTGGCTGCATCCCTGCGCATCACGGCGTGTAAGGTTGATTGGGCCACCTTGTTGAATGCGGGTCCACTTTTCAGTTCAGTTACATTTCCGCAACCGATGATGCCCCAGGTAATTATCGGTTCTCCATTCAGTACTGTTGTCATGTGTTCAAAATTAGATCGGCCCTTTTTGGTAGGAAGATTTATTGGACACCAATTTATTGAAAATACTTCAGCGCCACTGCATGCCGATCATAAACTTATTGGGTAACTTCAATAATCTTCATGCTTTATGTTTTGAAACCAACCGCTTAAAAATGAAATTATATTTTTCTCTTCTGCTCCTGATGTCTTCCGCCACCATCCAATCCCAAACATTGGATCCTGATTTCAGGCAGGCAGTTGAGAACGGTAAACTGGTGAACCAGGGCTTCAACCGGTGTATTGCTTATGTGAATGCATGGATGAAATATGCTGATACAACAACCGGACTGATTCCAAGAAACATCACCGATTCAAAAGATTTTTGGAATGCCTGGGATGCAGCAGCAGACAACTATCCCTTCATGGTGCTGACCTCATCTATCCTCATGCCAGACTTCTTCAAAGGCAAAGCACTGGACATGTTGAAAACTGAACGGCGGCTTACACCAAGAATCGGACAACTTCCCGACACCTATTCATTTTCAAAAAAAGGTTTCAGGAATCCAACCATTGATACCAACCAGATGATTTTCGGTGCAGCTGAATACATGAAGGATGGGCTCATTCCTCTCACAGAGTGGCTGGGCAAAAGCCCCTGGAGCAATCGCATGCTGGAGATCCTGGATGACCTGCCCCTGCTTACCAGGATTGCCAAAAACATCAACGGAAGTTGGTATGGCAGCAGCGCGACAGTAGAAGTGAACGGAGATTTATTGCAGGTGCTTTCTCGCATGTACTGGTTCACTGGAAAAAGAAAATACCTTGATTGGGCCATGGAGATTGCGGACAATTATCTCAACGAAAAGCATTTGCCAACAAGGGCCCTAGACCATCTGCGCATCCGCGATCATGGCTGTGAAATCATTTCTGGCCTCTGTGAAGCCTATATTGCCGCCTACTATGCCATGCCTGAAAAAAGAAACCAGTGGAAACCATTGGTGCATGAAATGATGGACCGGATTCTTGAAGTGGGACGGAATGAGGATGGATTGTTTTACGATGAAGTCAATCCCAAAAATGGAATGATCCTGTCAAAAAGACTGGCTGACAATTTTGGATATACCCTCAACGCCTACTGGTTCATTGCTAAGATTGATTCAACCCCTGCTTATCGGGATGCAGTCATCAAAGCCTTGTCATCCCTCAACCAAAAATACAGAAACCACAATTGGGAAAGCGGCAGTGCCGATGGCTATGCAGACGCCATCGAAGGCACATTGAACCTCTACAACCGTGAATCCATCGCATCTGTGAGAGAATGGCTCGACAGTGAAATCAAGGTGATGTGGGCGATGCAAAAACCGGATGGCATGGTTGAAGGCTGGCATGGAGATGGAAATTTTGCACGCACTTCCATCATGTACTGCCTATGGAAAACACAGGGGATTGTTCCTTTGGAATGGAACAACCAACTTTCGATTGGTGCCATAAAAACGGCTACAGGCGTGAAAATTGCCGTTTCATCACCCGTTGGATGGAAAGGAAAATTGAAATTTGATGTGCCAAGGCATTCCACCATGATGCACTACCCTGCAGACTATCCCAGGATCAATCAATACCAGGAATGGTTTGTGGTAGAAGACCATCAATCGTACAAATGTAAAAGCAATCAAACCGGAACATTAAACAACATCAAAGGCAAAATGCTTGCAAAAGGACTTGAGGTTGAAGTGAAAGCAGGAGAAACTGTTTTGCTGGAAATTATCAGCAACTAGAATGGCGTAAGATCAGCCCTTTGTCTTATCTTTTCATATCATTTTTATCAAGACTGGAAACATCATGCCTATCACCAACAGCAGAAGAAACTTTATCAAAAACAGCGCGGCCCTGTTTGCCCTTTCTTCCATCAAGGCCTCAGGGTTGGACACTTTTTCGCTTGACCCAACAAGAAGGGTTGCCCTGATTGGTACAGGATGGTATGGGAAAAGCGATTTGTTCAGGCTGATGCAAGTAGCACCCACAGCAGTGGTGGGACTCTGCGATGTAGACAAAAATCAGTTGCAGGGAGCAGCTTCCCTGATTGCAGCAAGGTCAGGCTCCAATGCCAGTATTCCGTTGTATGCAGACTACCGAAAGATGCTGGCAGAGCAAAAGCCAGAGATCGTGCTGATTGGTTCTCCTGACCATTGGCATGCGCTACAAGCGATTGAATCAATCCAATCCGGTGCACATGTCTATCTCCAAAAACCCATCAGTGTTGATGTGTTGGAAGGAGAAGCCATCCTTGCCGCCGCAAGAAAATACAACAGAACGGTTCAGGTCGGGACACAAAGAAGGAGCACGCCCCATCTGATAGAAGCAAAGAAAAATATTGTGGATGCCGGCCTCCTGGGGAAAGTGCATCACGTAGAAATGTGTTGCTATTACCACATGCGCAGCAGCAACAACCCGAGCGTTCAGCCAGTTCCAGACTTCTTGGATTATGACATGTGGACAGGGCCCGCGCCATTGAGACCTTATGATGGACTGCCCCACCGCAGGTGGTGGCGTGCGTTCATGGAATACGGCAATGGCATCATGGGTGACATGTGCATCCATATGTTTGATACGGTTCGCTGGATGCTGGACCTGGGCTGGCCTAACAGGATCAGCTCAACTGGTGGCATCTATGGCAGCAACCCTGGAAAAAGCAATATTGCAGATTCACAGACCGCCATATTTGAATATGAAAACCTGAACTGCGTTTGGCAACACCGCAGTTGGGGAACAGCAGCCGATCCAGAGTATCCCTGGTCTTTCAAAATTTATGGCGAAAACGGAACCCTTTGTGGCAGCACCATGAAGTTTGATTTCATTCCATCGGGGAAAGGTGAAAAGATTCACAGGGATGTTGTGCTTGAAAAAGAGAAATATCCTGAAGACCTTACCGAGAAAGACATTGAGCTGTTTGCAGCGCCTGCCACCCGTGAACACATGAGAAATTTTCTATCCTCCATCGACAACCATACCAGGCCAGTGGCAGACATTGAAGAAGGCCATATTTCAACGGCTTCCTGCATCCTTGCCAATGTTTCCATGAAACTCCAAAGGCCATTGGTATATGATCCGGTAAAGCGGATAGTCAAGAATGATCGCGAGGCTACTGCACTGCTGAAAAGGGATTACCGATCACCCTGGAAACACCCTCATCATCTTTTGTCTTAAGGCGCATCCATGACCATTTACCATCGCACTGAATATCCTGAAAAGATGCCCCCGGCAGATTTTGATCGCTATCTGGCCTTGGGTTGGTACCGCATGCGACAGCATGTTTTTACCTGCTCACACCTTTTTGATTTCAATGATCAAAGCGAACTTATGGGCCTGCGGAGGGTTTGGTGGATGCGGTTTTCAATCAACCGCATCCTTCCTCATTCCTCCCACCAGAAATTGAAAAAAAGGAACAATGGATTTCAGGTGGTGATGGGACCGCATCAAACCATCAGCAATGCAGAACAGAACTTGTATAATGCCTATCGAGAATCTATCGATTTTGACGGATACCCCACTTTGCAGGATGCACTGCTTGATCGTACTGAACATGGAACCATTTACAACAGCCAATCCATTGCTGTCTATGATGGAGAAAAGCTGATTGCCCTGGGCATTTTTGATTTGGGAGAAAAATCAGCTTCTTCTCAGATCCATTGTTATGATCCTGCATATGCGTCGTACAGTCTTGGAAAATACCTGATGTTGCTCACCCTTGATCACCTGAAATCCCTGGGATATGACTGGTATTATCCCGGGTATGTTTTTGCAGGAAATCCCAAAATGAACTACAAACTTTTTGTAGGAAAAGAAGCTGCTGAATATTTTGATCCCGAAACCGGAGAGTGGCAGGCCTTTGTCGAGGAATTGCTGGATGAAGAGCCCTACAGCGAAGAACTCATCTCACAGGTTAGTGAAAAAATGTTTGGAAGAACAAGGGAATAAGACTTAGCGATACCTGTTGAGTATTTCCTTGACCTGATGTAAATTTTTATAATCAAGTGTTGATGGTGTCATGGAATTGATGCTCTCCAACAAAAGCTCTCGCTTTGATAGGTCTTCCCAAACCAATGCCAGGGGATGCATGTCAACCTTCACAAAAAACAAGCAACAATCGCCTGCAATACCCACCGTGGTCTGGGTTTCAGTCCTGAAATAAAGATCATCAATTCCGGATGCTACAGGCCTTAGGTAAGCGGGGTGTTGGCTCAGTCCCGGCAAGGATGTAACCGTCCAGACATGCCTCCTGAACAAGGCCCCATCCCTAGAAATGATGGCAGCAACTTTTTCACTGGATGCCCTGAGGTTGTCGCCATCTGCCACAGGCAGGTGCAGTCCAAAAAACGATTCGCCCAATTTCTGTGCAGGCACAAATCCGCTGGGAAAGCAAAAACAAATCGAAACCAGTTTGCCTTTGTGTAAGATGGCAAGATCTTCTTCGCATGCCAGCGCAATGGTCCTGATGTCTGTGGCATTGTTCAATCCACAATAGCTTCCCATCATGTTTACCAGTGGAATGGCATTATCATCGGTAGCCGCAAGGTCATGACCAATGGCATCCATTTCCCCCTTTTTTTGCAAGAGATACGATGGGTCAGGATGCCTGTTGAAGGCATCCCCACTGTATTTGACAATGTCTGCAGAAACGGTATAAGGAGCTTTGACGGGGAAAACCATTTGTACTGTTGATGACCAAATGTACAAAAAATGCAACGCCCTTCAGCCCCCGAAAAGAGGAGAAAAAAATTGTACGTTATTGTGAGGTGATGTCTGAAACCCAGTGCACCTGGCCGTTTTGTTTGGCCAGTTCATCTTCACCGCTTTCTCCGAATGATTTCATTTTTTCAGAAAATCCTTTCAATACCTTGTTCACCATTCCATTGACAGTGCCTTCTTCTTCAATGGTTCCGGCCCTGATGCCGGTAAGGATTTCAATGCCATCATCAATGGTATCCACTGTCCAGATGTTGAACTGGTGCTGGCGAACCGCTTCCAGGATCTCTTCTTTCAACATGAGATGCCTGGCGTTGGATGAAGGGATCATCACGCCCTGCTCGCCATTCAATCCAATCAACTTGCACAATTCAAAATATCCCTCGATCTTTTCATTGATGCCGCCGATGGCCTGCACCTCTCCTTTTTGATTGACAGAACCCGTCACCGCAATGCCTTGTTTGATGGGCAGTTTGGCCAGACCAGACAACAATGCATAGAGCTCCGTGCTTGATGCGCTATCACCCTCCACTTCTGCATAACTCTGTTCAAAAACAAGCCTCGCAGAAAGGCTGACAGGCTTGTCCTGAAAGAATTTTTCCGCCAGGTACCCGGTTAAAATCAATACTCCTTTGGTATGGATGGGGCCACTCAACTCAGCCTCCCGCTCAATGGCAACAATACCCGCCTTCCCAAGATTGATGCTACACGTAATCCTGTTGGGCTTGCCAAACATCAGGTCTCCCATGTCAATAACCGAAAGGGCATTGACCTGTCCTGTTTTGGTTCCGGTGATGTCAATCAGGATCTGTTTCTCCTGGATCATTTCATTGATTTTTTCCTGGATCAGGTTGCTGCGATAGGCTTTTTTCTCTACTGCCATTTGGATATGGCGACCACTGATCACTGTAGCATGCTCCTCCAGTGCATAATGATTGGCCTCTCGCAACAGATCAGCAATCCTGCCAAATCGTGTGCTGAGTTTTTGCTGGTCTTCCGCCAGTCTTGAACCAAATTCAATTATTTTTTTCAATGCCTCTGCATCTGGTTTGCCGATGGGCTCCTTGATGCCAAGTGAGTTTAAAAACAACATATAGCTTGCTGTATTATCAGGATTGCGTTCCATTTCCGCATTGAAATCAACCTTTACCTTGAACAGGTTTTTAAAATCATTGTCGACAGCATACAATACATGGTAATAATAGGGGCTTCCCACCAGAATCACTTTTACCTGTAGCGGAATGGGCTGGGGTTTGAGTGATTTTGTGGTGAGGTATCCCAGCTGATCCATGGCCTCCTCGATCAGGATTTCCTTGTTGCGGATCGCACGTTTCAAAGCTTCCCATGAAAAATAATTTTTGAACAATTCCGCTGCGCGGATGATCAGATAACCACCATTGGCCTGGTGCAGCGACCCCTTCCTGATCATGGTAAAATCCGTGACCAAAGATCCCATGACCGATTCTTTTTCAACACGGCCGATGAGGTTGTTGTAGGTCGGATTGGTTTCAATGATGATGGGAGCACCGGTTTGACCACTGTTGTCGATGAGGGCATTGACCTCATAACGGCTCAGGTAATTGTTTGCCTTGTTGTTTCCTCCAGCAAAACTTTCTTTGTGCGAGATCAGGAATGCACCCAAATTGCTGAGGATATCATCCCTGACGGATTGAAGGTAAGCAATGACCTCAGGGAATGTTGCATACCTGGTTTTGATTTCATCAATCAGTGTATTGATGGCAAAGCTTGCAACCTCTGTTTCAAGTTTTTCAAATGATGCCACAGCCTCTTTTTCCAACTTGCGTTGTTCTTTCAACATGCCGGCCACCTCATCAGCAAATCCAGTCTGTTTCTCTGCAATTTTTTTCTTCTCCTCCTCCGGTAAGGCCTCAAAAGCCTCGTCAGTAATGGGTTCTCCGTTCTGAACTGCCACCGTATAAATCTCCCAGGGGGTCTGTTTGATGATCAAAGACTCCTTGGCTGCTTTCTGGTCTACAATGGCAGAAAGCGCAATCTGTTGTTGTTGGTGCTTGTCAGAGATCTCTTGTCGTCTCTTGGCATATTCTTCGCTCTCAAATACTTTCATCAGCGACTGAACCGTTTCGTGGATCAGAGACTTCATGTCTTTCTTCAATGCATTGGCATGCCCGGTGGGTAAAAACAACCGCTTTGGCTGGTAGGCATCCTGAAAATCATTTACATAACACCAGTCTCCGGGCACCGGTTCTGTCTTCACTTTTTTCTCGAGAAACATCTTGACAGCCGTCAGCTTTCCTGTTCCATCCTCACCCGATACAAAGACATTGAAGCCATCCGCCTTGATACCCAAACCAAGTTTCAAGGCTTCTTCCGCTCTTCTTTGCCCAATCAACTCTTGCCCTTTGCTGGCATCAGCCATTTTTTGCAATACCAGCAAATCATCATTGCAGGCATTGCGCAATGCCTCAGCACCCAGGATCTTTATCATGTATTTTAATTTTGGGAAAAATATCCCAAATGCCGCCGGCAGGGAATGATGGAAGTCATGCCTTGTGATGACAGCAAAAAAACATTTGCGTGAGTAAGATTTGTCTGCTCCGTCAATTACTAAAAAGGGCATGAATGGCCTGGAATGAAAAAGGGAAGACCTCTGGTTGGAGATCTTCCCTTTTCTTTCTCTGAAAAAAAATTTATCTGACTGTTGTAAAACTCCAGGTATTGGACCAAGCGCCGTTTACCGCTTGTACACGCCAGAAATATTTCGTTCTTCTTGCAAGGGATGTTATGTTCAGTGAATTCCCTGGGACTCCATTCCTACTGGTGGTTCCTGTCCCAAATGTAGAAGATGTAGAATATTGCACATTATAAGCCGTTGCACCGGTGACAGCCCCCCATGACAATGTAGGAGTTCTGCTAACATTGGTTGCCGTGTTGGCAGGTGAAGATAAAGCAGGTGCACTCAATAGATTGGAGAAACTGGTTTGCAACAATCTGTTTGCCGTTCCTGCGGGAAGCCCGGTTATGAGTCCAGTTACTGCATTGCTTTTCAAGGCCGCTTCAATTTGTGCTGTTGTGGTACCGAGATTGTTTTCAAGGTACAATGCCGCAACCCCAGCCACATGTGGGCATGCCATGGAAGTACCTGAAATTGTATTGATGGCAGTGCTGCTGGTGAACCATGCTGATGTAATTGAGCTTCCGGGAGCAAAAATATCCACCACTGAGCCATAATTGGAAAAAGAAGAACGCGCATCTGTTGAGGTTGTAGAACCAACAGTAATGGCCTCAGGTGTTCTGGCAGGAGAGGAATTAATGGCATCTACATTACTGTTGCCTGCAGCCAAACACATCACAATACCGTCCTTGATAGCACTTCTGACTGCATCATCAATTGCAGTTGATGCTCCACCACCCAAAGACATATTGCCTACTGCAAACCTAGTGGCACTATGGGTCCCAATAGCCCAGTTAATCCCATCAATAACGCCAGAATATGCTCCAGACCCATTAACATCCAAGACCTTCACTGCAATCAAGTTGATGCCCTTTGCAACACCATATGTTGTACCGCCAACGGTTCCTGCTACATGAGATCCATGGCCATTGTCATCATCGGCAGGTGCCCCTGCAGTTATGGCGTTGAACCCTGACGAAACCCTACCGGTAAACTCAGCATGAGTCAGTTTGATACCTGTATCAAATATATAGGCATCAACCGTAGATCCGTTTTTGTCGTACGTATAGGTTCCACTCAATGGAAGCGTTGGCTGATCCAACCTGTCCAATCCCCATGTGGCACTGGTCTGGGTGGCTACAGCCGTAGCAAGCTGATCCTGCTCAATGTATTTGACCCTTGGATCCTTCCTGACTTCTTCAATTTCAACAGCAGTAAGGTTTACAGTGAAACCCTTCAACGCATATTTAAAACTCTTGTTCTTCTTGGCGTTTCTTTGTTTGCAGATCCTGTCGGATTCGCGATCCACCTCTGCTTCTGTAACATCATCGTTGAATACAACAATATAAGCACCATCAATGTATTTGCTACCAGGCTGTTTATCCATCATAGGTGCCAAATGAATCTCTTCATTCAGGCGGAAGTCTTGTTTGGTGGAAAGAGCCGCATCTTTTGAACAGCCTGCAAAGATCAGGGATGCCAAAACAATGGCATAGGAAAACTTGAAAATAGACGTTTTCATTTAATTTTTTAAGAGGGTGAAAGAAGGACGGATAAAGGAATAAATAAGCCTTTCAGAAGGAAAATGGATATATAGCAGAATACAAAGATAGCAGAATTATTCAAAAAGCCATGTATTGTCGAACAACCGAAGCGCTTTTGTTCATGCTCGTTGGACTTTTTTGACCAATAAATGCATTAACCCATTTAACCGATAACTTTCCTTTACTCTTCAGTTGGCTTGATGAACGCAGCCCTCACCGGAAAAGGCGCGGGTTTTCCTTTCAAACCCTGCCAAAGAATTTCATTCAAGATCAAATCCGGCACTCGGTCTTCTTTGCTCCAGTCAAATTTCTCTGAAAGCTTCGATGCGATGGTTTTTGCACCATTTGTTTCACCCAGATTGATGTTTGATTTGAGATGGTTGAAAGGAGTAAAGTCCGGCTTGTTGGTAAAACACCTCCACATGGGTGTTGCTGCAGCATCAAATTGCGTCATGGGAGGCAATCCCAAAATCAATTCCATTGTGCGGAGCATACCAGAAGTGGTGTACATGGTATGGTCAACATATTTTCGCTTTACGTATGGGCCAACAACATAAGCGGTGCTCCTGTGTGCATCCACATGATCAGGTCCATTCTGCGCATCGTCTTCCAAAATAAACACCACCGATTCTTTCCAAACCGGGCTCTTGCTCAAATGATCAATCAACATACCAACAGCAAGGTCATTGTCGGCCACATGTGCATAAGGCGTGGGCCTTCCTGCGCGCATCCCTTCTGTATGGTCATTGCCCAAACGGATGGTGGAAAACCGGGGCACATTGTTCAAAGAAACCAATGAATCAAAATCCTGTTTCCATTGGTGGAAACGAATGGTATCCATGGTCTTCAGGCCATATGGTGCAAAGGAAGCTGCATGGCCTTTCAAGGATTCCAGCCTGGGTTTTGTACCAAAATCGTCTGCAACAAATTCCCCATAAGATCTGTAAGTAACATTGTTCTTGGCACAAAGATCCCAAATGAAACCGTCCTTGTTGTTGCCAATTTTGAGTAGCCCTGAAGTGCCATGTGTACCACCTTTGCCTCCGTAAGAAGCAGGCCAGTTTTTTTCAACATAATCATTGGCATACGCACCCATGCTCCAGTTGTGCCCATCGGCACTCACTTCAGCATCTACATAAAAATTGTCCAGCAACACAAAGTCTTTGACAATTTTGTGCTGGTTGGGTGTAACATGCTCTCCAAAAAGCAGGAGGGATGTATCACCGTTGCCACCCTTTACATCACTCAAGACCTGATCATAGGTCCTGTTTTCTTTGATGATGTAAAAAACATGTTTGATGGGCGATACAGATCCAACTTTCATAGGCACAGGATTGCCCGCCTGGCCTTCCGCATTCAGTTCCTTTGATTTTGAATAGGGAGTATTCTGGTAAACCGCTTTGGAATAAACGGCCATCTGCTCTTCTGAAGGCTTTTTGATGATGCTCAGGGTTCCCAGGAACAAAGAACCAATGTATTGAACCGATGCCGGTTTTGTGCTATCGCCCATATGACTCAGCACAACCTGTTTTTTATTGACCGGATTGGGTCCGTTTGGATTCGCATACGAGCTGAGGCCCTTGCCATTGGTCACATAAATATTTTCTCCAATCACTTTGATGTTGGTGGGATACCAACCTACAGGAATAAATCCTTTTGATTTGCTTTCGGATCTTTCAGACACATCAAAAACTGCCAGACAATTGTTGTCTGCATTGGCAACATACAGTGTCTTTTCATCTTCACTCAATGCAATGCCATTGCTGGTTGAGCCACTGGGGGATGAAGGATAAAGGGCTGCATTGAGGGTTTCGACAACTGTACTTGTTTTTGTATCTATCACAGAAATCGAATTGTCTTGTGAATTGGCCACATAAAGCAATCCACCATTTTTGGTCAATAACAACTCATTCGGATGATCCCCTACAGGAATGGCACTGGTAATTTTTTCAGATCTCACATCATAGACCAATACTTTTTTATCTCCCCAGAGGCTGATGTACAAGGTGTTTCGGTCTGGTGAAAGTTTGCAGGAATAGGCTTCTGCTCCCAACAAAACTTTATTAAGCAATTTTTTAGAAGCCAGGTCAAATACAAATAGCGATTTTCCTTCCTTTGAAACAACAAACAATTTCTTGCTTCCCTTCTCGTCAACATCCAGGCCGGCGGTTCCAATGAGTTCTGGCCAGGGCTTGCCAAGGACATACTGGTCCTGCAAGGCAAGCTTATTGCCAATGATGGAATACCGGTTGACCTGGTTATCATGACCGGCGGAGACATAGAGTGATTGGTCATCATCGCCAAATGCCAGGCCGTACCAAGCTTTCCCGATCACAATGCTGTCAAGCTTATTGCCAGTCTTTGTCTCAATCAATTCTATGGAATGGGCGCCAACGCCATTGTTGGTGACAGCCATCAGTTTTTTATTGTTACTGACAACGAGGTTCAACGGCAAATCGCCCAGAGCAACCTGCTTGCCCACGGGAGTGATGGACCAACCATTTGGCAACATGATCCTTATCTGATTAAGTTCAGTGGATGTTTGACCGAGGCATTGACTTCCAACAGCGATCAACAGCACAGATAAACGAAAATGACGAATAACTGATCTCATGTATTGCGATTTTGAAAAGTATTGATGAAGTTTTCCTGTAGCTGTAAATTTACACTACTCTTATAAACCAATTGTTAATTCATTTCACCATGAACAAACGCATCTTCGTTGTCATCGGCCTGGCCATCATCCCATTTGCCTACGCCTATTATATCTATCCTTCATTGCCCTACAAGATTCCCATCCATTTTAACCTGGAAGGCAAGGCAGACGGTTGGGGTTCAAAGGAAAGCATTTATCTGCTTCCTTCCATCATGGGCTTTGTGAGCATCTTCGTTTACCTGCTGATGGCCAATGTCAAAAAATTGATCCCAAAAGATATGTAAGTACCGACGACAAGGTCTATGCGCAATTCGGGATTTTTACAGCAGCTTTTTTATCATGTCTCTCGATGGCAATCCTTTATGGAACTGCACACAGCGGTATTCCCATCAACAAGTTGATCTTTCCCTTGCTGGGTTTTGCGTTTGCCGGCATGGGCATCTACATGCCAAAACTCAAACAGAATTATTATGCAGGATTCAAACTGCCCTGGACATTGGAGAGTGAGGAAAACTGGAACGCAACCCACCGATTGGCGGGAAAAATATGGCCCGTTGGAGGTCTGCTGCAAATGATCAGCGCACTGCTGCTCAATGGCCAG
>JAJTFY010000036.1 GCA_021299175.1 Chitinophagaceae bacterium | reverse complement strand
TTTCAGCTCATTGATGACCTCTTTCAGTTTGTTTCTTTCCGCAGATCCTGGCACATAATTTAAAATGGGCTCATTGGCTGGAATAGGCAAACTATAATGACCGTTGTTCATGTATCGATATTTTAAGTTGAAACATTTTCTTTTTCCATCATGAGATAGGCCTTGATAAAACCATCAAGGTCACCGTCCATTACGGGCTGGATATTACCCACTTCGTGCTCAGTCCTGTGATCTTTGATCATTTTATAAGGATGAAAAACATAACTGCGGATCTGACTTCCCCACTCAATTTTTTTCTTGGAAGCATTGTTGGCATTTTTAAGTTCTTCACGCCTTCTCATTTCCTCTTCGTACAGTTTACTCTTGAGCATCTTTAGGGCTTTTTCCCTGTTCTCTCCCTGCGTTCTCGCCTGTTGACATTCAACAATGATGCCACTGGGTGTATGTTTTAGCCTTACAGCCGTTTCTACCTTATTTACATTCTGTCCTCCCTTACCACCGGATCGGTAAAACTCCCAAACCAAATCAGCAGGATTGACTTCAATCTCAATGGAGTCATCAACAAGAGGATATACGTAAACCGAAGCAAAAGAGGTATGTCTTCTGGCATTGCTATCAAAAGGAGAAATCCTTACCAGCCTGTGAACACCATTCTCTGCTTTTAAAAATCCATAGGCAAATGGGCCTTCAAACTGCAATACGGCCGATTTTATTCCCGCACCATCTCCATCCTGCCAATCCAATTCTGTTACGGTCCAGCCCTGTTATTCAAACAATACTACAAGGTCTTCTACAGCAGCATCTGTTGAAGTGTAAAGATTGAGCCAGTATTCGTTGAGCTTAATGGTTTTGAGAATCTCCGTAGCACGCTTGTTATCGTCCCAGAAACCGGGAGATTGTGACGTTAGCTTGTCCTCATTAATTTTATATCGTCGATTTTCGACGTCAAAGAAACCTCCTCAAGACGGATAGGCGGTCTCTCATACTCTTTATTTGTTCAATGGTCATACTGTGCAAAATTAAGTCAATTCATTGAATGCCAATTCAAAATAATAATTTTTAGAACCATCAGGGATAAATTTTGTTGAATAGTCATGATTCAGGCATATAACTTTTTGTACTCATGGCAACTTTTCCCAGAAAAGGGTATTTATGAAAAAGGGGAAAGGCCCAAATCCGGAATATATAAGTTGACCGCCTCAGAAGAGAGGAATAACCTCAGTGTAGAAATGAATTGGGTTACACTAGAGAACCAGGCATTTTCATCCGATTATGTTCTGGAGGCAGATGGTGATTTTCATCCCATGGCAGATCAGGGCATAGCAGAAAAAGCCAAGGTTCAGTTCATAGATAGCATCAGTTTTGAAATCTTATTGCTGGTTACTGAGGAAAAGTCACTCCGTATTTTCCATGAAATCCAACCCAACGGTTACCTGAAAGTTACTGAGCAAGGCACCACTGAAGACGGAAATGCCTACCAGAACATCTCATATTACCACAAACAAATGAGTGTTCTCCCCTATTCAACATCTGTTTCCGGTGCGGTGATCAGGCCAACAGAGGAAGGGATGATCAGGCACAAATCCCTGACCGCCATGGAGGAACAAACCAACATGCAACTGACCCAAATCAGGCAGCAAATTGAATTGTTGGCCCTTCAAGCACAGGAAATTCAAAGAAGAAAAGAGTTATCTGTACTGATCTACAGTGCAAAATTGAATTTTACACCAGTGATTGGGCAGCAATATTACCTCTACGAGAAAAAAGACGGTAGCCATTTCCTGTCCCTGGTCAGCCCAAAAGAATGGGGGCCTTCTGGTCCATTTAAAAAATGTGCAGCAGCAGTTAAACTGCTGGCAGACCATACCTGGATGGAGCTGGTATAAAAAAAGGGGATCTTTTGGATCCCCTTTTTATAGTTTGAGTATGTCATTATTTAACTTCCTCAAATTCTGCGTCGGTAACATTGTCTGCTGATGCTTTTGCACCACCTGCTTCTTGTCCGTCAGCTTGAGGTCCTGCTTGTTCAGCGCCTTGTGTAGCATTGTACATGTCCTGGCTGGCAGCCATCCAAGCATCATTCAGTTCTTTGGTTGCCGCTTCTATAGCATTGACATCCTGTAACTTATGTACTTCTTTTAGTTTAGAAAGAGCTGATTCAATCACCGCTTTTTTCTCCGCAGGAATCTTCTCACCAAACTCTTTCATTTGTTTTTCAGTTTGGAAAATGAGGGCATCGGCAGCATTGATTTTCTCAATTTTCTCACGGGCTTCTTTATCGGTTGCCTCGTTGGCTTTTGCCTCGGCCTTCATTTTTTCAATTTCCTCTTTGGTCAATCCACTTCCAGCTTCAATGCGAATCTTCTGTTCTTTCCCAGTGCCTTTGTCTTTAGCACTAACGTTGATCAGTCCATTGGCATCAATATCAAAGGTCACTTCAATTTGAGGTACACCTCTTGGTGCTGGAGGAATATTATCAAGGTTGAAAATACCTAGGGTCTTGTTCTGATTGGCCATTGGCCTTTCTCCCTGAATAACATGGATCTGAACCCCAGGCTGGTTATCGGCTGCAGTAGAGAAACTTTCAGACTTTTTGGTTGGTATAGTCGTATTGGCAGGTATCAAAACGGTCATCACTCCTCCAAGGGTTTCAATTCCCAGGCTCAATGGTGTTACGTCAAGCAGGAGCACATCCTTTACCTCACCAGTGAGTACAGCACCCTGAACACCTGCCCCAATGGCTACGGCTTCGTCTGGGTTAACGCTCTTGTTGGGTTTTTTACCGAAGAATTTCTCAACAATCTCTTGCACCTTTGGAATCCTGGTAGATCCACCAACAAGGATTACCTCATCAATTTCACTCACATTCATGCCCGCATCTTTCAGTGCCTGCTCGCAAGGTTTTAAGCAACGCTCAAACAACTTATCAGCGATTTGCTCAAATTTGGCCCTGCTCAGTTTTTTAACCAGGTGTTTGGGAACACCGTCGATTGCGGTGACGTATGGGAGATTGATTTCCGTTTCAGATGAACCGGAAAGTTCAACTTTTGCCTTTTCAGCTGCCTCTTTCAGACGCTGAAGGGCCATTGGATCTTTTCTCAGGTCAACGTTTTCTTCCTTTTGGAATTCTTCAGCCAACCAGTCCATGATAACTTTATCGAAATCATCACCACCAAGATGGGTATCCCCATTGGTTGATTTCACCTCAAAAACACCATCACCCAACTCAAGAACTGAAACGTCGAATGTTCCACCACCAAGGTCAAAAACGGCAATTTTGCTGTCGACATTCTTTTTGTCAAGGCCATAGGCCAATGCTGCAGCTGTGGGTTCGTTAATGATCCTTCTGATGTTAAGGCCTGCGATTTCACCCGCCTCTTTCGTAGCCTGGCGTTGCGCGTCGTTGAAGTAAGCAGGAACAGTCACTACCGCTTCGTTCACCTCATGCCCAAGATAGTCTTCAGCCACTTTCTTCATTTTTTGAAGCACCATGGCGCTGATTTCCTGGGGGGTATACAGACGACCATCAATATCAATCCTTACGGTATTGTTGTCGCCCTTGGCCACATTATAACTCCAATGTTTTATCTCCTCTGTTACCTCATCAAAACGACGTCCCATGAAACGTTTTACACTTGTAATGGTGTTGATGGGATTCGTAATGGCCTGACGTTTTGCAGGATCTCCCACCTTGCGTTCGCCATTCTTGAGGAATGCCACAACACTGGGGGTAGTTCTTCTTCCTTCATCGTTGGCGATAACAACTGGTTCGTTACCTTCCATTACTGAAACGCAACTGTTGGTCGTTCCAAGGTCAATTCCAATGATTTTTGCCATATTTAAGATTTTAGATAAACATCAAGTGCAAGAGATATGCCGTTCACCAAATCAGGAAATCTTGTCAGTTTTCAATTCAAAAGCATGACAAACAAAACATTATGACTGATTTTTTTGATCAAAATGGCATAAAAAAGAAAAAAATGATGCCCATCAGCCTTTTTGGAGCATATGACTGGTGATCAAATCAGCATGTTGGCGTGAGTTTTCAATGAACCATTTGTTGGTTTTGAGGCCACCACAAATCACCCCGGCCAAGTAGACTCCCTCAACATTGGTCATCATGGTCTCTGGATCGTGCACAGGTGTCTGAAAAGAATCCGTTCCACGGGCAATGCCAATTGCGTCCAGAAAATCAAAATCTGGAAGATAGCCGGTCATGGCAAGGACAAAATCATTGGGAATGGTTTCAATACCTTCGGATGTTGAGATATCAATTTCGGTTTCACGGATAGCAGCTACAGAGGCATTGAAATAGGCTTTGATCGAGCCTTCATTGATCCTGTTTTCTATGTCTGGGCGAATCCAGTATTTGACAGATTCCCTGATGTGTTCATCCCTAATGACCATGGTTACTTCTGCCCCCTTTCGCCAAGTCTCCATGGCAACATCCACTGCAGAATTGGCAGCTCCCACCACAACAATTTTCTGACCAAAATAAATATGCGGCTCCCTGTAATAATGATGCACTTTAGGCAAATCTTCTCCAGGAACATGCATGAGGTTGGGAATATCATAAAAGCCTGTTGCAATAATGATATGCTTGGCTTGACGAAGGGAACGTTTCCGATTTCCAGCTTATCAGCGGTGGAAAAAAAGGTCATGTTGAGCGGATAGTTGTAAAGCGAATGAACAAGTGGGCCTTTCTCAACAATCAAATAGGATAAACCTTTTTCTGTACAGGAGATCCCACAAGACAAACCGATGGGGCCCGCACCAATGATCAAAACATCAAGCATTGGTGTATCGTTTATCATGTTGAAGCCTTTGTTGATTTGAAACTGAAATGCCTTTGGGAGAGATAGCTGAATGCGATGACAAAAACTGTGGTGATCAGTTTTGAAATGGTAGGATAAAGATGAAAATGTTCCACGAAAAGCTTGAGGAAGAAATAATTAAGCAACAAGCTGACACTCACTGTTAACAGGTACCTGAAAAATTGTACCCGGCCACGCAAAGGAGAAGCAGTAAAAACAATAAAGCGCATCAAAAAAAATCCTGTGGGGAAACTCACCAAAAATGCCATGAGAAAAGCAGCAATATGCGGGCTGATCACAATGAATGAAAGATCCAGGTTTTGCTTGTCAAGGATGAAATTATAACTGATGAAAAATAAAAAAATATCAAATACTGTATTCACCCCTCCACAGGCCGCATAACGGTAGGTTGTACGGTCAAAAAACCTTTTGAAAAGAGGATAAAAAAAATCGAGTGTATGTTCTATCAATGGTTTCAAAAAAACAGTTGAATCAAATTAAAATTTAGCAATGTAAGTGGTATGCTTTTTTGAATAGGTAGCCCCCACGGCTTCGTGCAAAGCAAGCATTTTGGAATTGAAATCGCCCACCCAGGACAATTCTAGTTCTTCATAATGCTTCAAGGGCCTGGTATATTCTTGTAGTTTCATGAAAAGGCAGGATTCAAGCCCCATGTTGCGGTATTGTTCTTTTGTACCCATGATGACAGCACGCATTCTCTTGTGTTTGACCGTAAACTTGTTCCAAACGAATTTTAGTTTCCCCAATAAATCCAAACGGCCATTGAGCCCTTTGATCAGTTCATTGGTGTCTGGAAGAATCATGACAAAGGCAACAGGTTCATCCTTGGAAGTGTAGGCAAACCAAATGAGTTTGGGATCCATCACAGGTTTGATTTTGTGGATGGTTTCCTCAATGGTTGCATCTGTTACTGTCGTGAAATTTTCGAAGTCCTTCCAGGCATCATTATAAATCTCCTTGAAATCTCTTGAATACCTGGGGATATCAGCAGTGTCGAGATGACGAAAAACATAGCCATTTCTCTTGGCTACCCAACTGGAAATTTTAGCCACTTTTTCAGGCAAGCCTTTTCGAACATCGATCTTGTTGGATATTTGCTCATACTTGACGGTGAAGCCGTATGTTTCAAAAAGGGCTTTATAATAGGACGGATTATAGTTCATCCCATAAAATGGACTGGTAAAGCCATCAACAAGAAGCCCCCACCACATGTCATTTTCACCAAAGTTGATAGGACCATTCATGGCCTTCATACCATGTGATTCCAGCCATGACTTTGCCTGATCAAAAAGCAAATTGGCGGCAGTTTGATCATCGATGCATTCAAAGAAGCCACAACCGCCAGTGGGCTGTTCCTCATTATATGCTTTTTTCTCATTGATAAAGGCCGCTATCCGGCCAATAGCATGGTTGTTTACATCAACAAGAATCCACCTTTTGCACTTACCAAAGCTGAAAAAATTATTTTTATCGGGATCAAATACCGACTCAATGTCGTTCAATAAAGGACAAACCCATTGGGCATCATTCCTGTAAATGGAAAATGGGAGGTCAAGGAATTGTTGAACAACATGCTTATCGGTTACTTCAATTGTTTGCATGGCATCTTGTGAAGTGCAAAATTACCAAAAAGGCAGGAAAGCTGATGAATGACAGGGAATTTAACGGTATTTGAGGATGCTAAATCTGTTCGGATAGTCTGAAATGATGCCATCCACGCCCAATGCGGCCATATTTTCAATGTCTTTTTCCTCGTTAACAGTCCAGGCAATCAATTTAACTTTGAGTTTTCTGCAGGATTCTACATATGCCTTGTCAATCAGCTGATAGGCAGGACTCAATATATCTGGCCGAAAACCAAGATCATCCACCAATTGCTCTGGTGTTTTTTTATTGGATTCACCAAACAAATAGGATGTTTTGATGGATGGATAGGATTGGTGCAAAACCTGTAAGCTTCTTTTATCAAAAGACTGGATGATGGTTCTCTTGGAAATGTTGGCTTTTGTAATCACATCCATCAACAGGGCCACAAATGCCTCCGGTTTGGGGTGTGAAATCCCATCTGTTGCAGGTGCACACTTTGTCTCAATGTTATAATTAAGCGGTTTTAGGTGATTTGCCTTAACATAATTCTCTACGGCTTCAATCACATCACTGAGCAAAGGCTTGATGGCGGGTATCTTTTTTTGAGAAGGAAACTTGGGGTTAAATTTCATGCCAACATCCCATTTGGACACCTCATCTTGGGTCATTTGATATATATTGAATGATTTGTCCTTGGGCGATGAGAACTGCTTGCCTGTGGGCGGGGTAGCAATTTCAGGATTCATGAACGTTTCATGAGATAGAATAACCTTGTTATCCTTGGTAATGACAACATCCATTTCAAGCGTGGTAACCCCCAGGTCAATGGAATGCAGAATGGCTGCGATGGTGTTTTCTGGCATCAATCCCCTACAGCCTCTGTGCCCCTGAAGATCAATTTTTCTCGTTTGTGCGGAAACGGAGGCGGGAAAAACAGCCAGGGATGGCAAACAAAGCATGAATTGGATCAAATGTTTCAACATGCAATAAAATTAAGGGAATCGTACCTTTGCACCAATCTAAACATTTATGCTAAGCAAAATCATCAGGGAAAAAGCAATCGAGGCCATTGAATCGCTCCATGGAATTCGTTTCAGTGAGCGTGATTTTCAAGTGAGTCCAACAAAACCAGAATTCGAAGGTGATTTTACCATTGTCTTGTTCTCGCTGATCAAGCAACTTAAATCATCGCCTGAAGCATTGGGAAATGCATTGGGCAACAAAATGATTGCTGATGATCCTGATTTTTTTGATTCTTTCAACATCATTAAGGGCTTTTTGAATTTCACCATTCAACCAGCCTTTTTACTTGATATGTTGAATAGCCATTACCAGGATCCCTGCTTTGGAAAAGCACCACTCAATGGTAAAAAGATCATGGTGGAATATTCATCTCCCAATACCAACAAGCCACTTCACCTGGGTCATTTGAGAAATAATTTTCTCGGAAGAAGTATTGCTGAGATTCTCAAAGCCAATGGCTATGAAGTATTCAAGACCTGTATTGTCAACGACCGCGGCATTCATATTTGCAAGAGCATGATTGCCTGGAACAGGTATGGCAACCTGGCCACTCCAGAAACCACAGGTACCAAGGGTGACCATTTTGTAGGTGACTACTATGTCAAGTTCAATGATGCCTACAAATTGGAAATTGAACAACTCGTTGCACAGGGAATGGACAAGGCAACTGCAGAAAAAGAGGCCCCCATCATGAAAGAGGCTCAACAAATGCTGCTCGATTGGGAAAATGGGAAGCCTGAAGTCATTGACCTATGGAAAAAAATGAACGAATGGGTCTATGCCGGATTCGATGTAACCTACAAAAGGATTGGATCAGATTTTGCCAAAACATACTACGAAAGTGAGACCTATCTGCTGGGAAAAGACACAGTGGAACTGGGACTCACCAAAGGTGTTTTTTATAGGAAACCCGACGGTAGTATTTGGATAGACCTCACTGCTGAAGGGTTGGATGAAAAACTGGTACTCCGCAAGGACGGAACATCGGTATACATTACACAAGACATAGGCCTTGCGCAGAAAAAATACGATGAATTTGGCATGGACCAGAGCATTTATGTGATTGGTGATGAACAAAATTACCACATGAAAGTGCTTCAGCTGATCTGTAAAAAATTAGGTCTCCCGTATGCCAATGGTATTCACCATCTTTCTTACGGCATGGTAGAACTTCCTACCGGAAAAATGAAAAGCCGTGAAGGTACCGTAGTTGACGCTGATGACCTGATCGATGAGATGGTGTCTATTTCAAGAGAACATACCCAGAACCTTGGCAAGGTCAAGGATTTTGGTGACGAAGAATTGGTTGCGTTGTACGATACCATTGGTCTTGGTGCATTGAAATATTTTCTGCTCCGTGTTGACCCCAAAAAGAAAATGATCTTTAATCCTGAGGAGTCCATTGATTTCCATGGGTTCACTGGTCCTTTTGTTCAATATACCCATGCAAGGATCAAATCAGTTTTGAGAAAATCGACAGTTGATACTGCATTTAAAGCATTTCCAAGTCCGTTGATGAAAGCTGAAAAAGATCTGCTCTTATTGACAGAACATTACGAAGTGGTGCTCAAGCAAGCTGCTGACGATTTTGACCCTTCTGTCATTGCTACATATTTATTTCAATTGGCACAATCCTTCAATTCTTTTTATGCAGCGCTGAGTATAGGCAATGCTGAATCAGAGGAGAAAAAACAATTAAGGCTGAAAATCTCCAGCCTGGTGGCAACAATCATTGCCAGTGGGATGGAGTTAATGGGCATAAAAGTGCCCGAGAAAATGTAGATGATACATTTCCCCGGGCAGAACCATAATCCCTAATCATTTATATTTTATCCTCCCAAAGGACCACCGCTTACGTTCCTGAATTGTTTCAGGCTTGGATCCATTTCAATTGCTTTGTTGCAAAGTGTAGCACCCTTATTCTTGTCACCCATTTTGATATAACTCATGCCAATCATGTAAAGGGCTCTTGCTTCTTCCCTGTCAAGGTAAAGTACCTTGTCCCAGTAATTGATGGCTTCTTTGTAGTTTCCAAGGCTGTAGTAGTTGTTGGCAACATTGTTCAACAAATCTATATCACCAGGTCTTTTTTCCAATAATTTCAACAACATTTCCATTCCTTTTTGGGGCATGCCGGCTGCGATATAAGAGTTGGAAAGATTTTCAACGAAATTGTTGTCAACTTTATATCCTTTCTCCATGGCCATCTCATAGTATTTGACAGCAGTTTTTTCATCGTTCATGGCAGAATAGGTCATTCCCAATTCGTTCATCAACCTGTTGTTAGCAGTATCAATTTTCAACGCTTCAAGGTAATACCTGGCAGCAGCTTTGAAGTTGCTCATGTCTACCAAGGCCCTTGCAAACATTGTAGGGATCTCAGCATTTTTAGGTTCCTCAACAAAGGCAGCTTCGAGGTACTTAAAACACTGTGCAAAATCCTCTTTCTCGTACATGCTCCTGCCAATCATAAAATTCACGCGCTTACCAATATTAAGGGCCAATAATTTCTGACCATATTTAATGGCATCATCCCATTTGCGGAAATTGTAAAAAATCTCGGTGACTTTTTCTAATGCTACTGCATCATTGGGTTGGGAGGCCAAAACAGTAAGGAAAGATTGACGAGCAAGATCAAACTGCCTTGTTTCCAATGCTTCAATGCCAAGTGCCCTTTGGGCTTCTATCATGTTAGGGTTTACTGCAACTGCCATTTGAAGCAATTCAAGGGCCAGTTTGTGTCTGCCAGCTTCCTGTTCAATCTTTGCTTTTTGGATGAGAACTTTTACACTGTCGTCGGCATTTTTTGCAAATGCCCCAAATGTTGTCAGAAAGGCAATGGCTAAAACGAATAACTTTTTCATTAGGGTGGATTTAGGTTTGGATTGTTTCTTTTCAGAATACATCCACCTAACGGAGGCAGTGATATTTTTATTTTATATGATCCTGCATTTTTTTGATTTATAGGGAAAATAACTGTGTTGTTTACGTAGTTTCCCGTACCCCAGTACTTTTTTTCATCACTATTGAAAATTTCCAGCCATTCCTCTGTGGAGTTTACCCCTACCGTCCATTGCAGCCTTTCTTTGGGTGTCAGGTTCAAGACAACCATCAATTCCTGGTCATTGGTCTTCGTCATCCTCCTGAAACAGATCACAGATTCTTCACGGTGGTCCAGGTCATGCCAGGCAAAGCCATCCTGATTGAATTGTTGCTCGTACAAGGCAGGTTCCTGTTTCAGCAGATGTGCCAGAGCACTCACACAGGCTTTCATTCCTGCATGGCTTTGATGTTCCAGCAGATCCCATCTTAGGGATGTTTTGTAATTCCATTCCTCTGTTTGGGCAAATTCATTACCCATAAACAGAAGCTTTGCACCTGGGTGGGCAAACATGTAAGTATAAAGCAACCTTAAATTGGCAAATTTCTGCCATTCATCACCTGGCATCTTGTAAATCATGGGGGATTTCCCATGCACTACTTCATCATGGCTGAGTGGAAGCATGAAATTTTCATCATGATAATACATCATGCTGAATGTCAATTGGTTTTGCTGGAATTGCCTGTACAATGGATCCTGTTTGAAATACCTTAGGGTATCGTGCATCCATCCCATCATCCATTTCATTCCAAAACCGAGGCCGTCAGCATACGTTGGCCTGGAAACACCAGGCCAGTTGGTGGCCTCCTCTGCGATGGTTTGAACCCCTGTAAAATCCCGATAGACCATCTGGTTCATGTCTTTCAGAAAGGCAATGGCCTCAATGTTGCCATTTCCACCAAATTCATTGGGCTCCCATTCTCCTTCGTTTCTGGAATAATCCAGCTTGAGCATGGAAGAAACAGCATCTACCCTAAGACCATCTATATGGAACTTGTCCAACCAGAAACGGGCATTGCTGATGAGAAAAGACCTTACCTCACCTCGCCTGTAATTGAAAATATAACTGTTCCAGTCTGGATGATATCCTTTTCGCATGTCAGCATACTCGTAGGTATGCGTCCCGTCAAACATAAAAAGCCCATGGCTGTCATATGGGAAATGGGATGGAACCCAATCCAAAATAACCCCAATTCCTTCCTGGTGAAAAAAGTCTATCATGGCCATGAACTCCTCAGGGTTCCCGAACCGGGAAGTAGGAGCAAAATATCCTGTACCCTGGTAACCCCAGCTTCCATCAAATGGATACTCCATGACAGGCATCAACTCCACATGGGTAAATCCCATTTGTTTTACGTAAGGAACCAACCGCTGGGCAATTTGCCAGTAACTAAAATAAGACTCCTCATCAAAGGGCTCAGGTCTCATCCAACTGGCCAGGTGTACTTCATACACTGCATAGGGAGATTGGAGTGAATTGTGTTTTTCCCGGCTTTCCATCCAAGACAGGTCACTCCAGTTGTATTCAAAATTCCAGGTGATGCTGGCAGTAAGGGGTTTCTTTTCCCAAAAATGGGCATATGGGTCACCCTTTTGCATGATTTTTCCTTCGAAACCATGTATGGAATATTTGTATACCTCTCCCCTTTTACATCCAGGAATAAATCCCTCCCAGATACCGGATTTGTCTAAACGGACAAAAAGAGGATGAATGCCATCTCGCCAATTATTGAAATTTCCTACAATACTTACCCTTGTTGCATTGGGTGCCCAAACAGCAAAATAGGTTCCTTCAGTGTCCAAAACCTCCAATTGTTTATTACCAAAATATTGATAGGCATTGTAAAGAGTACCTTGTTGAAAATTGTTGACTGCCTCCTCAGTAAAAATGGAATAGTTCCAAACCGGGCCGGAAGTCTCAACAAAATGAACCTCCTCATATGGTTTTGGACTATTCTCTTTTTCTTTGGAATGATGCATTCAGGATGTTTAATTCTTCAACTCAAATATCTGAAATGACTTTGATGGAATAGCAAACATTGAGCGTTTTATGATTAGATCACCAGATGTAGTGACTGAGTATAGGTTATTTGAGTGGTCAGTATTTAGATTACAAAACCATCAGGGATTACTGCCCCTTTTTTGACAACGACGATGCCTTCTTTGATGGAATAAAGCTGATGCTCTGTATTGGCCAGGTGTTTACCACCATTGATGCGTACATCGTTTCCAATCCTGCAGTTTTTGTCAATGATTGAATTCTTGATGTAACACCTTTCACCAATACCTAGTTTAGGAAGCCCATTGCTCACAGAAGTGTTCATTTCATCCAATGTTTCGTAAAAATCTGTACCCATGATATAGCAACTCACAATAGTGGAGCCATAGCCAATCCTGGTCCTGATACCCAGTACAGAGTTTTCTACCCTTGAAGCGTTGATGATGCATCCTTCTGCAACGATTGTTTTTTCAAGCGTAGTGCCACTGATCTTTGCAGGAGGCAACATCCTTGCCCTAGTATAGATGGCTTTGTTGTTATCAAAGAGGTTGAATTCAGGAACATCCTGTGTAAGGGCAAGGTTGGCCTCGAAGAATGAGTGAATGTTTCCGATATCAGTCCAGTATCCTTCATATTGAAAGCTTACTACATTGTGTTTGCTGATGGAATAAGGGATGATTTCCTTGCCAAAGTCTGTGGCATCCTTGACTTCTTCCTGAAGAAGATCGAACAAAACCTGGCGACCAAAAATATAAATACCCATGCTGGCCAGATAATTTCTACCCTGCGTTTGCATGGTCTCACCAGTATCACTTACCCAATCAGGCAGCAATTCTGTTTTGGGTTTTTCAATAAAGGCCTCTATAATCCCTCCCTCCCCTTTTTTGAGGATACCAAACTCTGTTGCCTCTTTGCCATTGACAGGTATCGTTGCAATGGATATATCAGCCTTGCTGCGGACATGGTTATCAATCATTTCCTGAAAATCCATCTGGTACAATTGGTCTCCGGAAAGGATCAGAACATGGCTGAAATCCTGTTGGTTGATATGGCGAAGGGATTGTCTTACTGCATCAGCAGTACCTTGAAACCAAGTAGGATTATCAGGGGTTTGTTCTGCTGCGATGATGTCAACAAATGCGGAACTGAAAGCACTGAAATGATAGGTATTCTTGATGTGCTTGTTCAAAGATGCTGAGTTGAACTGCGTCAACACATACATCCTTCCGATGTTTGAATTAAGGCAGTTGGATATGGGAATATCCACAAGCCTGTATTTGCCTGCAATGGGAACTGCTGGTTTGCTTCTGGTTGATGTCAAGGGGGACAATCTTGATCCTGCCCCTCCACCGAGTATTACTGCTATTACGTTCTTGTCCATTGTCTGATTGAATATTGTCTAATTTACTGAAAACTTTGGTAAAGGGAAACATATTCCGCTGCACTGCGGTGCCAACTGAAGTCTAAGGACATGATCTTTTCTCTTATACTGCGAAAAACTTCTTTTTGGTTGTAAAGGGAAACTGCCCGGTATATACCATGGGTGATGTCTCCTACTGCAGCATTATTGTAGGTGATGCCATATCCTGCGGGATCTCCCATATCAATGACAGTGTCTTTCAAGCCACCTGTACTGCGGACTACAGGAATGGTGCCGTATCTCATGGCATAAAGCTGGTTCAAACCACAGGGTTCCACCCTGGATGGCATGATAAGAAAATCAGCACCGGCATACATCAGGTGACTCAGTGTTTCATTATAGCCAATAAATGCATTGTAATCACCCTGGGCTATTGATTTTAACTGGGTCAATTGGGCCTCTGTTTCTGCTTCTCCGTTGCCCAATACAAGAAAATTCATCTTTCTTCCAATGAATTTGAAACTGTCTGCAATGGCCTTCGGCAGTAGGTCTGCACCCTTTTCCCCTACGAGCCTGCCAATAAAAATAAACAGTGGTTTTCGGGAATCCAATCCAAATTGTTCACAGAGAATTCGCTTATTCTTTTCCTTACCATAGTCAGCATCTTGGATTGAAAAATGTTCTGTCAGATATTTGTCATGTGCAGGATTCCATACGGTGTAGTCTATGCCATTCAGAATGCCCATGCATTTTCCTTTTTCATATTCAAACAACGCTTCCAAGCCATTGCTCATGTGTCGGAGTTCGTGGAGATAGGAATTGCTGACTGTGGTTACTTTCCATGAACATTTGATACCCGATGCAAGGGGATTGATACTACCCTTCCATTCAAGCAACCCTCTTTTCCAGCTGTCCCATTTAGGGATATACAGGGTTTTATCCCAACTGAAAGATCCCTGGTACTGTGCATTGTGAATGGTTAAAACAGTAGGAATGTATTGAAGCCTTTTGAAGGCATAACAGTGTTGCATCATGAAGGGAACAAGCGCCGCATGATGATCATGAACATGAACCACTTGTGGCAATACATCCCATGCATTCATCCAATGGACTGCTGCAATCTGAAAAGCGCAGAAACGTTCTGTGTCATCATCATAGCCATATACCTTCTCCCTATCGAGCAAACCATTGATGTCAATCAGAAACAATTCAAAGCCCTGTGCATTGGTCTTTTCTTTGATTACGGTATAATCAAACAACCAGTGGCCAAGATTGGTAGAAGCCTTGTGCACTACTTCCCAGTCATTTGCATAAAGATATGGAGTCCTGTACATGGGCATGATAACCTTAGACTGATGCCCCAACTCATTTTGAAAACGGGGAAGCGATCCCACCACATCACCCAAGCCACCCGCCTTGGCAACTGGATAACATTCAGCACTGATATGTATAATATCCATATTCGCTTGCATTGTTTTTTAAAATTACCACTAAAACAGTTCTGATTGTTGATAACAAAAAGTTTTGTAGGTAAATAAATATAATTATTTTGAGCCCTCATAAAACAACCTTCTATATGAACCAACAAACAAAGTGGTCTCAATTCGGTGTGCTGATCATCGTATTCTTTTTCTGGGGATTTGTCGCTGCATCCAACAGCATCTTTATTCCCTTTTGCAAAACTTTTTTTAACCTTGATCAGATCCAGTCACAGTTGATCGGTTCTGCCTTTTATGGTGCCTATTTTTATGGATCATTGATCCTTTATGTTTTCTCAACCATTACAGGAACGGACCTCTTGAACAAGATTGGCTACAAAAAAGGAATCATTTACGGATTGCTTATCTCTGTCGTAGGTGCATTAGCCCTTGCATATATCAGTGGATCTGGAACTGCCACCTTTGGCCTGGTATTGGTTTCATTTTTTATTATAGCATTAGGCTTCTCTTTGCAACAAACTGCGGCCCAACCTTTTGCCATTGGACTGGGTTCTCCTGAAACTGGTGCTCACCGCCTTAACATGGGTGGAAGTGTCAACTCATTCGGTACTTTGCTCGGGCCATTGGTTGTCAGTTATCTTCTTTTCGGAAGCCTTGACAGTGGGAAGTCTGCATCCATTGAAAACATACAGACACTTTATTTCTTCCTTGCAGGACTCTTTATCATTGCAGCCCTGATTTTCGCCTACGCAAAACTGCCCAAGACGACCTCAGATGAGAAGCTGGAAAAAAGTCCTAAGGCAATGAATGTATTGTTGATCATAGGTGCCATCTTCCTTCCTGTGCTGTTTGCAGACTGGGCAAAATCTGTTACCGGACTGGAAAAAAGTGTCATCATCAGTGGCTCATTGATCATCATCCTGGCTATTCTTTTTTGGACAATGGTTACTGCTAAAAAGAATCCAACCGGATGGGGTGCCATGGCTTACCCTCAGCTGGTATTGGGAATGATTGCCATTTTTATCTATGTTGGCGTTGAAGTAACCATTGATAACAACTTTGGCGCTCTATTGAAGAAAAATGCTTTCGGCGGTAAAGAAGATTCTCAAATTTCCCATCTTATTTCTCTTTACTGGGGTTCAATGATGATTGGAAGATGGACAGGTGCAGTCAGTGTTTTCAACTTCAGCAAAATGGTCAAGCGAATCCTGGTTATTGTTGTTCCTTTTGCAGCATTTGGATTGATTCTCCTTGTAAACATCATCAAAGGAAATGAAATCAGTGACTTTACCATGTATCCGATTTGTATTGCCATTGCAGTAATTGCTTTCCTCTATGCTGAAGACAAGCCGGTTAAATTATTGCTGACTGTTTCGGTTCTTGCTGCAATTGCCATGCTGATTTCCATCACAACAACTGGCATGCTGGCCAATTATGCCATCATCAGCACTGGGCTTTGTACAGCAGTAATGTGGCCATGTATATTTGCCCTTGCCATCAATGGAATAGGGAAATATACCAGCCAAGGTTCGGCATTCCTGATCATGATGATCCTTGGCGGAGCCATCATACCTCCTACCCAAGGTTCAATCATCGACCTGGATCCTTCCGGAGATGCCAATGTGTATACATTTACCCAACTCTCATATCTTGTTCCATTGGCCTGTTTTGCCTACCTGGCATGGCACGCCATCCAAACAAGGTCAGTACTGAAAAAACAAGGCTTGGACGTTGATGCACAAGTTGCTGCATCCCACTAATTTGAACTGATTTATTTGTATCTTGGCAGCCACTGAAAAGTGGCTGCTTTTTTTTATAGATAGTTACAAAAAGATAAAATGAGTGTACATCAACCTTTGGCCATTGGCATTGATATTGGAGGAACCGGAACAAAATTTGGAATTGTAGACAGGGACGGGAATGTACTGTTCTCTGGAGAAATGTCTACCAAAAAGCACAAAGAGATTGAAGGTTTCATCGATGAATTGCATGGTCATTTGGGTGAGCTGATTGAAAAGGCCGGTGGAATTGGAAGAATCAGGGGCATTGGAGTTGGCGCACCCAATGGGAATTTTTATACCGGAACCATTGAATATGCGCCCAATTTACCCTGGAGTGGTATCATTCCCATTGCCAAGATGATGAGTGATAAATTCCAACTCCCTGTTACCTTGACAAACGATGCCAACGCAGCAGCCATCGGCGAAATGATGTACGGGGCTGCAAAGGGAATGCGTGATTTCATCATGATTACGCTGGGAACCGGCGTTGGAAGTGGAATTGTAGCCAATGGACAGCTGATCTATGGCCATGATGGTTTTGCAGGCGAATTGGGCCATACTGTTGTGATTCCTGATGGAAGAATGCATCAGGGCACAGGGAAACGCGGTTCTTTAGAAAGTTATGCATCTGCCACTGGCGTAAGACTGACCGCCCTGGAAATGCTTGAAAACAGTACCGAAGACAGTTTATTGAGAGCAGCTGACAAGGACACCCTTGATTCAAAAGTGGTCTACGATGCTGCCATCAAGGGAGATAAATTGGCCTTGGAGATATTTGAGTTCACCGGTAAAATCCTTGGAATGGCTTTGGCCAATGCGATCATGTTCAGTAGCCCGGAAGCCATCATCCTTTTTGGTGGACTCACCAAATCTGGCGATTTAATCCTGAAGCCTACCAGAAAACACATGGAAGAAAACCTTATACAGGTATTCCAAAACAAGGTTAAAATACTTGTCAGTCATCTGAAAGAGTCTGATGCTGCAATACTGGGAGCCAGTGCATTGGCATGGGATAAGCAATAACAGAAGCCAGTAAGTTTAATGGGACTAGAGGAATCAGTTTGCGGCTAACATTGCTTTTTCTTTGGCCCATGCTGTTTTGCCGTAGCCAGGAATCACATGTTTTTCACTGTGGTATGATGACCGCACAAGTGGTCCACTTTCAACATAATCGATACCCAGCCCATATCCAATTTCCTTGTATTCATTGAACTCATCCGGGTGAACAAATCTTTGCACAGGGAGGTGCTTTCTTGTTGGTTGAAGGTATTGACCAATGGTAACAACATCAATTCCATTGGCAGCCAGGTCTTTCAGGGTTTGGATGACTTCCTCTTTTTGTTCTCCCAAACCAAGCATAATGCCGGATTTGGTTCTCATGCCACCTTGCTTTAGCTTTCTCAACACTTCCATGCTTCTCCAATATTTGGCCTGAATCCTTACTTTTCGGGTAAGTTGTTCCACTGTTTCAATGTTATGGGATACCACTTCAGGAGCTGCGTCAATGATACGCTGGATTTGTTCATCAATCCCCTTGAAATCTGGTATGAGGGTTTCTAGGGTTGTATCTGGATTGAGTGATTTTACCGCTTTGATTGTATTGAACCAGATATTGCTGCCACCATCAGGCAATTCATCACGATCAACTGATGTAATTACTGCATGTTTAACTTTCATGAGATGAATGGCCTCTGCTACCCTTTGGGGCTCATCCCAATCAACTGCATCAGGCCTGCCGGTAGCCACTGCACAAAAACCACAGCTCCTGGTACAAACATTACCCAGTATCATGAAAGTTGCGGTTCCTGCACCCCAGCATTCTCCCATGTTTGGACAGTTTCCACTTTCGCAGATGGTATGCAACTTATGGGTATCAACAAGCGACCGAACATGTTTGTATCCTTCGCCGACAGGAAGTCTAACCCTTAACCAATCAGGCTTTTTTTGCTTTTGCTCAGGAACAGATCCTGCGGTATTCACATCACAACTCATGGGATAATTAAAGTGCGAAGGTACATCACTTGCGGTTACCAAAAACCAATCCGATGGATCCTGTAGGGAAAAATGACTTACCAGGATTGTCAACCATTTGTACAATTTTTTGAGCATAATAGTCAAAACCAAAACCAACTTCAATGGCAGAAACCACTTGGTTGAATCTTGCCCAGTCAAAGCGCAGCCCACCTTTTGCATAGGCGCCAGGTGTAAATTTCATCTCATTCCATCCCCGCTGAAGGCCAGTGCCTCCTATGATTCTGTCAGCGCTCAGGAAAGTAGATCTTTTTGCCTCGGTAAACTTGATTTTTTCTGTTCCACCAGGTGCAGAAAACTCCATGTAATATGGGCGGGCCAGGCCAGCAGAAAAACCTGCCACTGCAATGGCGTATACAGCAACACCGTTTTTATTCCCTTTCCCTCCAATCAATCTTTGCTGTCCTGCGCCCAGCTTGAGTTGATAGAAAATATTTTGTTTACCAAAAACAAAAGGTCTGCCGAAAATGGCAAAACCACTGTTGGTAAACTCAGAACTGCTCTGCTTTTCCTCTTTTGGATGGTGCTTTTCTCCAAATTCAAACTGAAAAATCGATGATTTGTAGGGTGTTTTCATTTTACCTTTTTCAAACAGAATTCCATACCCATCATGGTTGCTTTTGAAACTGAAATTGGCATGCTTTTCAAAAGCAGGTATTCCCTCTTCCTCATTCCTGATCATTGCATTGATCTTGTTTCTTTTCTCTATCTTTTCCGTTTCTTTTGAAACGGCCTTTATGGGTGGACGCTGGGCATGAACAAACATTGCAAAGCAAGAAAGGGATATGAATAAGATGATGTGTTTCAACATGATTGATTAATGTTCTGTAAATTTATAAAAAAAAGAATGACTTCTACGGTAACTTATTCCGGTGCGTTGAGAACTTTAGCAACCCATTTGCAATCCGGTTCCAGCTTTGAAACGGATGCCCCATCAGACAATCAAGGGATGGGTGCCCGCTTTTCCCCTACAGACCTGATTGGAACTTCTCTGGCTGCATGCATGTTGACCACCATGGCCATTAGGGCAAGGGATCTGGAAGAAAAGTTAAAAGGAACCATTACTGAGACAGAAAAGATCATGTCCAATGCGCCCAGGAAAATTTCAGGAATCAACATTCGCTTCACCTGGCCAACAGCGCAAGTGTTCTCAGAAGAAGAAAAACAAAGGCTGGAATCGATTGCATGGACTTGTCCGGTTAAAGAAAGCATTCACCCAGACATTCAACTTTCGGTGGATTTCAACTGGAAATAGGCAACATCTACTTGGTGA
>JAJTFY010000035.1 GCA_021299175.1 Chitinophagaceae bacterium | reverse complement strand
AGCACCAGACAGGCATGCGATGATGACTCCCAGAGAAATAAGGATATTGATGTGGATACCAAAAAATTCAATCAGCATTTTTACGCCGATGAAGATCAGGACAATCGCAATCCCTTGCTGTAAATAGTCGAATTTATCCACTGCACCTTTTAACAAAAAGAAAAGTGATCTCAGGCCAAGCAGTGCAAAAATATTGGAAGAATAAATCACCAAAATATCATCTGAAGTAAAATGGGCTTTGGCATTTTCCCTGACCAGTGAAACGACCGTTGGAATGGAATCAAGCGCAAACGCAATATCCACTGCCGCCAACATCAATACCACAACAGCGAGTGAAGTAAAATAAAATTTCCCATGCTGATTGATAAAATACCTGCCCTGAGGCTCTGCATTGCTGACCCTGAAAAGCTTGTTGATCACCTTGTAGATTTTGGTTTCACCTGGATCAAATTCAGCCTCATCTTTTTTGAAAAACAAATGATAACCGGTATACAAAAGGAAGAAACCGAAGAGGTAAAGGATCCAATGAAAACGGTCTATCAATTCAATGCCAACCGCAATGAATATGATGCGGAAAACAATCGCCAAGAGAATTCCGATCAACAATGCACGACCAGCATCTGTTTCCTTGACCCTGAAATAAGTAAAGATCAGGATGAAAACAAAAATATTGTCAATGCTCAGAGACCATTCCATAAGGTAGGCCGTAAAAAATTTGGTGGCCACCATGGGCGTTTTTTCCAACCATAAAAAAACACAGAAAGCTACAGAAAGACCAACCCAGAAGATGGTTTGCAAAAGGGCTTTTTTCATGCTGATGGAAGCATTTTTCTTGCTCATCAATCCAAGGTCAAGCACCAATGCACCCAAGAGCACAATGCCAAAAGTCAGGTAAGTAATCTGGTCAACGGTCATTTGAATATCAATTGTTAGGCAACAAAGATAATCATTCCCGCATGCCAAAGGTTTATCCCTTCATCGCATATTTTCTTTTCCGCAAAAAGCCATAGACAAAATACAGGGCCAGAGGAAAAGCAAGTGGTAAAAGGATGTTGAGCATTTGCCAGAACAACTTGTCATTCTCCAGTTGTTCCTTATCAAGCAAACGCAACCTGAAAGTCTTTGATCGCGCGTCCATGACAGCAGCGCCTCCGGTGAGGTAAAAAAGGCAGTTGCTGATGAAATCACGGTTGGCAAACTGTTGACGGGTATAACTGTTCATACCCATGGCCATGGGCCCATCCTGCTGGCTGACAGCGTTGGTCAAAATATCTGCGTCAGAAATGACAATCATGCTGTTATCTGCAGCGGAAGTGGAAAGAAATGGTCTTTTGTATTCAACTGCCAACTGTTGAAGTTCGGCACTCGAAACTCGGTTGGCAAGGGCAGAACGAAATTTGCCTTCCAGCAACACAGCGACGGCCTTGTTTTTTTTATTGAACTGCGTGAGGTCTTCCTCTGTTTTGATGCTTCTCCATTCAACAAGGGCCGGTGTTTGCAAGGTTCGTGAATAGGAAGATGAAGCCAGGATCATTTGCTTGCGGATGCCGGGTGCCGCAATGGTATCAATGGACTGCGGAAAGGAGGAAAGCACAAAATCAAGGTTCTTGGAGATGGGATGATCCCCGGTATTTCTCAAGAGTGGAGCATAAGGCCAGGGCAAGAGTTCAATTTGAGGCTTGTCTCCGATGCTGCCAATCACTGATGGAACCTTATCACATTCCAAGTCTTGGAGCAAATCCCGGTTGATCCGCACACCATATTTGAACAGCTGTTCATCGAGTTCCAAGCCAAGGTCAAAGGCTACAAAAGACCCGCTGCTGCGTTGGAGACTGTCCATGCTGGCATAAAGATTGTCAACTGCCCAGAGGACCTTGCCGCCATGCATGATGTACTGGTCTATTTTCAATTTCTGTGAGGCATTGAAAGCCTTGGTTGGCTTGGCAATCACAAGAGCAGCAAATTCATCAGGAATATAGGCAACGCTATCAATCGGTAAAATCCTGAAACGGTGGTCTTTCCTCAGCACTTTTTCAACCAGGTCATACACGCTGAGGTCAAGGGGCTGACCATTGCCGGTCAGGTAACCCACCAACGGAACGGTATCGCGCGTCAACAACATCATGGCCTTTGCCAGCTTGTATTCCATCAACGCTTCAGCATTGTTCAGTGATTCCAATCCATTGAAGTTGCTTTGGCCTTCCAAAAAATCAATGCCAATGGCGCCTTTGCTTCCTGTCAATACAGCACCCGGAAAAACAAGGGTTTCTTCGCTTTGCTCCCCTTTTTTCTCCTGCGCTTTCACATTGGTAGGATTGATGCCCATTCGTTGCAGGGAGTCAAACAAAATGGCTTTGGCTGTATCGCCCAGGCCTTCGCCAGGTCGCTCAAAAACAACCTGAAATTTTCCATTGCTGATGGACCTGAACGATGAGCCCATTTCTTCAGCAGCATTGGCCAGCCTTTTGAAACCAGCAGGGATGTCTCCCTCCAGGTAAACCGTCAAGGTCAGGGGTTCCGTCAAACCAGCCACCATGGCCTTGGTGGAAGGGGCTAGGGTAAACCGCTTTTCCGCAGTGAGGTCAATTCCTGCATGGAAAAAATAAGACAAGATGTTGACTGCTGCGATGACCAACAATGGTAAAAACCAGGTGCGTATATTTTTTATTTTTCCTCCCATCACTTGTTCAATTTGATTTTGGTGATGGTCAGCCAAATGAACAAGGACATAACCGACAGAAAATAAACCAGATCCCTGCTATCGATGAAGCCCTTGCTGACATTGTCAAAATGATATTTTATCCCTATCAGTGAAATGTAATACCCAACTGACTTCCATGCATCAATGGTAGCAAGAGATGAAAACAATGCATAGGCAACATAACAAAGAAAGGCACTGAGTAGAAATGCTGTTACCGCATTTTTCTGCATGCTGCTGGTAAAAAGTCCGATGGCAATATAGATGCCACAAAGCAGCAACAAACCAATATAAGCACCTGCTATTCCACCGGTATCAATGCCATCGGTAGAAAGTGCAGCAAGGCTGTACACATAGACCAGCGTGCACAACAAGGTCATCAAAACCAAAAGCATTGCGGCCAAAAACTTTCCCAATACGAGGTCTCGAATCGGAAGAGGAGATGTTTTCAGGATTTCAAACGTGCCATTCCGGTATTCATCGCTGAAACTTTTCATGGTGATGGCAGGTATCAGGAAAAGCATGATATAAGGAGCGATGGCAAAAAATGAGTCCATGCTTGCGTAGCCTGCATCAAGAATCCCAGACTCAGGGATGATGAAAAGCAGGATGCCAGTAATCAATAAAAATACGCCAATGGTCAGGTAGCCCAGCAATCCGCTGAAAAACTGACGCAATTCCTTTTTGATGATGGTGAACATATTCAACTGCAAGATTACAAGAAGTCGTGAAAATAACAGAAAAATCATGGTGTAAAAACCTTTTTAAGCGAAAGCTCTGTTAATACCTTGCTGTCCAATCAATGTGAAGGGATATGAAAAGAGGAGAATGGATCTTGATGCTATGGGTCATGCTGTGTTTATCAGCATCTGCAGTTGGACAGAAAAAATGGGATGGGGAGGGCCTTGACAGCCTTTGGAGCAATGAACGAAATTGGTTTCCTGATGGAATGCCTTTGCCCACTGATGATGTCATCATTGACAATGAACGGATTTCGGGAGGATACACGATCATCCTCCCCACAGGATTGATTGCCGTAAACATCCATTCACTTTCCATACTGCCTGGTCAGGGCAATACCATCGTTGTAACACTGCCAAGTTCTAATATTGCCGCACCATCGTTGACCATTGGATCAAATGGAACTGCTTTCAGGATAGGAAAGTCGGGCATCTTCATCAACAACTCCGGTGCCAGTTCCGGAAACCCTATCCTGCTGAACGGCAGCTTTTCAATCGACAACGGAGGCAGATATGTACACCGAACCCAGAGGGGGAATGCTACCATTGTTTCAAAACTCCTGCTTGAACCATCCACCTATCAGGGCATTTTTGAATTTGATGTGCCTGGCAATGCCGGCTATACTTTGTCTGTTTCTGGCAAACAGTTCGGAAACCTAATGCTATCATCCACATCTGCTGGAAAAAAATCATATACGGGCAGCGGCATCAGCAGTCTCCGCATATACGGAGACCTTGACATTGCAGACAGCAGCAGTTTTACCTCTTCACTCAACAGCAACATCAGCATCGGTGGCAACCTTGTGGTGAAGGGAAGGCTATCGCTCAATCCCTCTCTTTCAGATACCATCAACCGGGAACTACAGTTCAATGGTGACAGCAGCAGCATTGCCATAACAGGAAGTTGGAGCCTTGGCAATCATTTCAATCAGGTTCTTGTCTCAAGGGGAAGGCTTCAGTTGAAATCAAATCTAACCATGGAAAATGCCAATGCATCTTGGAAAATAAGCCCCTCCGCAACAATGATGTTTGGCATCTATGCAGTTTCAGGATCTGCCAGCATGGTTGCAGACAGCGCTTCTACACTGGGTTTTGGAGCAGCAGAAGGGATTTCAACAAACATTGCCACTGGAAATATCAGGATGGAGAAACTGTTGCTTCATCCTAAAACCAACCATGTTTTTTATGGAGAGGGAATGCAACAAACAGGCGGTCGTTTCCCAAGCAATGCGGCATCAATTACAGTGAACAAACCCAGTGGACAATTGACACTCAGTTCACCACTGCAGGTTAGCGACAGCCTTATGCTGGAAAGGGGAAACCTTATTACGGATAGAAAGGGGAAACCTTATTACGGATAGCATCAATATCCTGACCTTCTCGGGAAACAACATGCATGCGAGCAGCAATGCTTTCGTAACAGGCCCTATCAGGTATTGGGCAAACAGCGTCAAAGAGCTGCAATTTCCTGTGGGCAAAGCAAGTTATTATGCGCCAGTCACGCTTTCTAAGAAAAGCACCGAACCCATGTTGATTCAGGTAGAATACCAGGCCATGGGCCACCCCTATCCAGACAGCGCAATCGCATTCCCGGTAAAGTCTGTGAGCAACAGTGAATACTGGACGATCAAAAAGATATTGCCGCCCGACAGTCTGCCAAGCCAGGACATTCTCCGGCTCAAACTGGGACCAAACAGTGCCAGTAATATCATAGGACAACCTTTGCTGGTAAGAATTGCAGCTCCTGCTGTCAACTGGGAACTGCTTCCCTTGTATGCAGACAATCCTATTCCCAATACAGTGGCCAGCGCACCAACAATCCTTAGAAGCGGGACCTATACGTTTGGAAGCATGTTCCCTTCGGCCTTACCGAGGGAAAACCTTGAACTCTGTCAACAAGAAAGAAATGGCTTTACGCGATTGAGCTGGACAACAGACATTGATCAAACGGCAGCACAATATGTTATTGAAAAAAGCAGTGGGAATGGCCCCTATATTATCTTGGATTCAATTCCTTCAAAAAAGAAACCCGGGAAAACCAGCTATTCTTTTGACCTTCGCTCTTCACCTATCCGGGGGCATTTCATCCGGATCAGGTCAGTGGATAACAAAGGCAGGCATGTTTACTCCAATATTCTTTACATAAGACCTGCCAATGAAATGACACATGTCTTTCCCAATCCATCTAAAAATGTACTCAAGCTTGGGCCACTAAACGACCCCCAGGTAACGGTAAAGCTGATGAACCCAATGGGGCAGATCGTCCAGGCAATATCAAGGGTCATTGAAAATCAACTGGAAATGGATATCCACCATTTGAACCCGGGAAAGTATTTTGTTGTGCTGAATGGAGAAGGTGAAAGAAGGATCTTCCCTTTTATGAAACAATGAAAAATGATCGCTGCTGAGGTTCAATCAAACAGAAAAACTTTCCCCGCAGGCACAGGTTCGGCTGGCATTCGGATTCATGAAATGAAATCCTTTGCCATCCAGTCCGTCTGAAAATTCCAGGGTAGTATTGAAAAGATACAAAATGCTTTTTCTGTCCGTAACCAGTTTCATTCCCTTGTCTTCAAATACCTGATCACCTGCCTTTAGCTCATTGTCAAAGTCCATCTTGTAAGTAAGACCGGAACACCCGCCACTGACTACACTTACCCTTACAAAATAGTCTTCGCCCTTGCCTTCTTCAGCAAGCAGGCTTTCTACGCGGGTCTTCGCTTTCACACTGATATAGATACCAGACATCATCGCTGTTGCTTCCATATTACCTCCGTTGTTATGCAAAGTTACACATTCCATGGATTTCAGCAGATTTGACAAATGAATTGTACTTTTAGGCCAACCTCTCCCATTCCATGAACAACATTGAACATATCGCCTTTGCCGTCCGTTCCCTTTCCAATGCCATCCCCCTTTTTGAAAAACTCTTGGGTACTCCCTGCTACAAAACCGAAACCGTAGACACGGAAAAAGTCAAAACAGCTTTTTTTAAGACGGGAGAAAGCAAGGTGGAACTGCTGGAAAGCCTTAGCGAAGACGGTGTGATTGCCAAATTCATCGCAAAAAAAGGAGAAGGTATGCACCATGTTGCCTTTGCAGTGGAGGACATCGAAGCTGAGATCCTGCGCCTCAAAGCAGAAGGATTTGAATTCATCAATGAAGTTCCCAGAAAGGGCGCAGACAACAAACTGATCTGCTTTCTTCATCCCAAAAGCACCAATGGTATTCTGATAGAGCTTTGTCAGGAAATGGGCCGATGACAAACGCCAATGAAATCTCTGCATTTGTCATAAATCACGGCTAGGCAAAATTGAAATACCGGAAGCTGTCGAACATCAATGTTAGGCTAAGTTCAACTTATCAACCGCATTTTGCGCAGCGATCTGACTGGCATCTTTTTTATTGAATGCCTTGCCTTCGGCAATCACTTCCCCATCAACAACTGCCCCTACCCTGAACAAACGCCTTCCATTTTCCATGCGCTCCTCCAGGGTTTCAAATTCAAGCATTTTACCGCCCTTGTTTGCCCAGCTGTACAATTTGTTTTTTTGGTTGATCTCAACATGCTCAAGTTCCTCCATGAAAAGATGAGGAATGATGATTTTTTTGATGACCCAGGCCTTGGTTTTGCGGTATCCTTTATCGATGTAGACCGCACCAACAAGGGCTTCTAGGGCATTCCCAAAAATCTGGCTTGACTTAAGGGAATTATCGTGTTTATTGAAAGAAGTAATTTTTTTCAGCCCCATCTTTATGGCTATGTCATTCAACATCTGACGGTTCACCATCTTGCTTCTCATCTCGGTAAGAAAGCCTTCCCCTTTGTAGGGATATTTCTTGAAAAGATAGTCTGCAACAATTCCTCCCAGGATGGCGTCACCCAGGTATTCCAACCTTTCATTGTTTTCTGAAGTCTTTTCTTTTACGGAGCGATGAGAAAGCGCAGCAATGTAGAGACTTACCTTGCCTGGAACAAAACCAAGCAGGTTGCAGAGCTGATTGAGGAAATACTTTTTTTTCCCGCTGCTAAAAATATAATATAACCTGTAAAGCAACCGAAGATGTTTATCTGTTCATGCGTTTGTGATCCTCCAACAAAACTGCTGAAGGATTGATAGCATTAAAGATACTTCTTTACAATGATAGATGCATTGTGTCCGCCAAAACCAAATGTGTTGCTTAATGCAGCCCTTACGGTTCTGTGTTTGGGTTTCCAGAAAGTGAAGTCGAGTTTCGGATCCAATCCGTCATCATCTGTAAAATGATTGATGGTAGGAGGGACGATGTCGTGAATGACGGAATTGATACAAGCAATGGCCTCAACGGCTCCTGCGGCACCCAACAGATGTCCTGTCATGGATTTTGTTGAGCTGATGCTCAGGTCATAAGCATGGTCTCCAAAAACGCCCAGGATGGCCTTTGTTTCGGCAATGTCTCCAAGAGGGGTTGAAGTTCCATGTACGTTGATATAGTCGATGTCTTCGGGTTTCATTCCAGCTTCTTCCAATGAGGCCCTCATTACATTGAGCGCTCCCAGTCCTTCTGGATGAGGTGCTGTGATATGGTAGGCATCAGCAGTAGCACCAGCACCAGCAATTTCAGCATAAATGGTGGCTCCACGGCGGATGGCATGTTCCAATTCCTCAAGAACCACAGCACCGCTTCCTTCACCCATCACAAACCCATCCCTGTCTTTATCGAAGGGCCTGGAAGCAGTTTTGGGATCATCATTGCGTTCACTGAGTGCTTTCATGGCATTGAATCCTGCCACACCAGCATCGCAGACAACAGCCTCAGAACCACCTGCAACCATGACATCGGCTTTCCCCAGTTTGATATAGTGAAAAGCCTCAATGAGTGCATGGGTTGAAGATGCACAGGCACTGACCACGGCAAAATTTGGACCCCTGAAACCATGGCGCATCGAGATGTGACCAGCGGCAATATCAAGAATCATTTTGGGAATAAAAAAGGGATTGAACCTGGGTGTTCCATCTCCTTTCGCATAGGCCATCACCTCTTCCTGAAAAGTAAGCAACCCACCTATCCCACTGGAAAAAATAACCCCTGTTCTGTCAGGATTTACGTTATCCTTTGAAATTCCGGCATGTTTAATGGCCTCATCACTGGATACAATAGCCAATTGGGTAAAGCGATCGACCTTCCTTGCCTCTTTTCTATCAAGATAAGCAACTGGATCAAACCCCTTTACCTCACAGGCAAATTGTGTTTTGAATTTGGAAGCGTCAAAGAGGGTTATGCGGTCTGCACCGGATACACCGCCCAACAAGCCATTCCAATAATCCTGAACGGTATTACCAATAGGCGTGATGGCACCAAGTCCGGTGATGACTACTCTTTTCAGTTCCATAAATTACAATAATAATGAGGGAGTACCTATTACTTTGCGTGCTCTTCCAGATAAGTTACCGCCTGACCTACAGTTGTAATGGTCTCAGCTTGTTCATCAGGAATGGAAATATTGAACTCTTTTTCGAATTCCATGATCAGTTCAACTGTGTCCAGAGAATCGGCTCCGAGATCATTCGTAAAAGAAGCCTCAGGTGTAACTTCGTTCTCATCAACACCAAGTTTGTCAACAATAATTTTCTTTACCCTTGTTGCAATGTCTGACATGATTTTATTTTTTGGTTTATTGGGGGCAAAAATAAACTATTTGAGACAAAAACAATTTTTCTTGATGATTTCTATTCATTTATTTTTCCATGGGATAATATGATAAAATACTGATTATCAATTCATAATGGCGATATAGAGAAAAAAAAGTTATTTATCCAATGTTTTGGGACAAAAAAGATTGGCCCAAGATTTTTATGATTATCCAATGAATTAACTTGTAGCATGGCAATAAAAATCATAGACTACTGCTCCAGGGAATACGATCAGATGATTGAACTGAGAAAATCAGTCTTGAGAAAACCATTGGGGCTCAGTTATTCCAAGGAAGATTTGGAGAGGGATAAAAATGATTTGCTGATTGGTGCTTTTGAAGAAGATGTCATGCTGGCCTGTTGTATACTCACCAGAAAAGAGCCTGGCATCTTTCAGTTGAGGCAAATGGCCGTAGACCAGAAGATGCAGCGGAATGGCGTGGGTGCAGCCATCATGCATTTTGCCGAGAACCTGGCCAAGGATTCCGGAGGAAAGCAAGTAATGATGCATGCCAGAAAAACCGCCATTGGATTCTATGAAAAACTGGGATATGCTGCTGGCGGCGATGAATTCAGTGAGGTGGGCATCCCTCATGTGCAGATGAGCAAGAGCCTGATTTAACCTTTTTTGATGTGCTCCCTGAAAATTGTCCTGGCATTATCAAGCTGTTCCTGCTCAAGAAATGCATCTTTTGGAACCAGAAAAAATGATTTGCTGTCAAAATACAGGTGAAAAAATCCTGGGGTCTCATAGTAACTACTGAACTCCCTCCATGCCCAACTCTTCTGACCATTCACGGTTTCTATGAAGAAATGGTTCTCTTCAATAGAGATGGCAAACTCGTCTTTAAATGTCTTGCTCTTGCGATAGATCATGGCAGGAAGCCATATCCAAAACGCCACCATCATGGAAATCCACAACACAGAACTCATGAGGAAAGGAAGGGGTGAAATCAGTTTTAACGCATAGAGCACAGCTGCCAATAACGCAAAAACATTGACGAGAATCATCAGCAGTTTTATCTCCCTTCTAGAAATGAAATGGTACCGCAGCGCCTGCAGTACCATTCCTTTGTTGTAACGTATGTTCAGTTTCACATATTTGTTTTAGCTACAGCCCATGCTGTTTCCGCAATTAAGGCATTTGTAACAAGTGCCGCTTCTTACAGTGATGTGTCCGCAGGTTGAACAAGCTGGCGCATCACTTTGCATGCTCTTCATGAATTCCTGCGTGCTGTTTTCCGCCTTGACAGCAGCTGGAGCCTTCTGTGCTTTTGGTGCAGGAGCTGCAGTGTTGGTAGCCACTACCCTCACGTCAGAGAGCTCAGGCTTTGAATCGCTTTCAAACCTTGGGCTGTTGTCATCCCAATCATCATTTCCTGTATTCATCACCTCAGGTTTATCCAATACATGGACGAGGTCTGTTCTACCCAGGTACTCATAGGCAAGTGCACGGAATACAAAGTCTACGATTGAGGTAGTTGACTTGATGTTCGGATGATCCACCATTCCTGCTGGTTCAAACTTGGTGAAGACGAATTTCTCTACAAACTCTTCCAATGGAACACCATACTGCAAGCCTACTGAAATAGAGATGGCGAAACAGTTCATCAGGCTGCGCAGGGTAGAACCTTCTTTCGCAAGATCAATGAAGATTTCTCCCAATGTATTGTCACTGTATTCTCCTGTTCTGAGGAAGATGGCCTGCCCATTGATTTTCGCCTTCTGGGTATAGCCCCTTCTCTTGGCAGGAAGCGTCTTGCGTTCTACAATTCTTGAAAGCTGACGCTTGAGTTTTGTATCGGGCGATGCCTGCATCCTTTTCTGCAATTCATTTAGCAGTTCATCTACAGTCAATTTGCTCACGTCGATGAATGGGCTGTCTGTTGAAGCAATGGCTTCTTCAGCGGCTTCCTCATCAGTGGCTTTGCTATCGCTCTTGTTGCTGAGTGGTTGGCTAAGCTTAGAGCCATCACGGTAGAGGGCACAAGCCTTGAGTCCAAGCTCCCAGCTGAGTTGGTAACAATCAGATATTTCGCTGATGGTCGCTTCGTTCGGAAGGTTGATGGTCTTCGAGATCGCACCACTGAGGAAAGGCTGTGTGGCAGCCATCATGTAGATATGGCCATGTGCATGGATGTATCGCTCTCCTTTCTTGCCACATTTGTTGGCACAGTCAAATACAGGGTAGTGCTCAGGCTTGAGGTGTGGAGCACCTTCGATGGTCATGGTTCCGCAAACAAAATCATTGGCGGCATCAATTTCTGATCCCTTGAAGCCAAGGGCCTGCAACATGTTCCAATCAAAGTTGAAATATTGCTCTGGTTTGAAACCAAGGCGTTGCAAACATTCTTCACCAAGCGTATAGACGTTGAATACAAATCCAATTTCGAAAGCGGCAACCGCTGCATCATCCAATTTCTTGATTTCTTCAGCGATGAATCCTTTCTCGCTCAGCGTTTGGTGGTTGATGAAAGGAGCACCTGCAAAAGAAGCTGAACCTACTGCATATTTGATGATGGCATCCTGTTCTGCAGCTGTGTATTTAAGGTTGTTAAGGGCCTGAGGAACAGATTGGTTGATGATTTTAAAATAACCGCCACCAGAAAGTTTCTTGAATTTCACAAGGGCGAAATCCGGCTCAACGCCTGTGGTATCGCAATCCATCACAAGACCGATGGTTCCGGTAGGAGCAATAACAGTTGTCTGGGCATTGCGGTAGCCATACTGTTCTCCCAGCTCCACTGCATCATCCCAAGCCTTGCAAGCGGCTTTGAGCATATAATCCGGACAATCTTTTGCTTTGATTCCATGTGGCTTGATGCTGAGGCCAACATAGGCCTGGTCTGCATCGTAAGCAGCGGCACGGTGGTTTCTCATGACCCTCAGCATGTCTTCCCTGTTCTCAGCATAGCGTGGGAAAGGTCCGTGGATCTTGGCGATCTCAGCAGAGGTCTTGTAAGAAATACCCGTCATGATGGCTGAAATTGCACCAGCGATTCCCCTTGCCTCATCACTGTCGTAAGGAATACCGCTCACCATCAGCATGCTGCCGAGGTTGGCAAAACCAAGACCAAGTGTACGGTAATCGTAACTCAGCTGTGCCACTTCCTGGCTTGGGAACTGGGCCATCAGCACCGAGATTTCCAAAACAGTTGTCCAAAGTCTTACTGAATATTCAAATCCTGCAACATCAAAACTATTGTCTGATTCATTGAAGAACTTCCTGAGGTTGGCTGAGGCCAGGTTACAGGCAGTGTTGTCAAGGAACATGTACTCGCTGCAAGGATTGGAAGCCCTGATGCGTCCACCCTGAGGGCAGGTATGCCACTCATTGATGGTGGTATCGTATTGGGTTCCCGGATCAGCACAACGCCATGCTGCATATGATATTTTCTCCCAAAGGGCTTTTGAGGATACTTTTTTCATGACCCTGCCATCCATACGGCCGGTCAATTCCCAGTCTTCTCCTTTTGCCAGTTTCTCAAAAAATGCATTGGGGATCCTGACGGAGTTGTTGGAGTTCTGTCCACTCACTGTCCGGTAGGCCTCTCCTTCATAATCGCTGGAATAACCAGCTGCAATCAATGCTGCCACTTTCTTCTCCTCTTCCACTTTCCAGTCGATGAAGGATTCAATTTCCGGGTGGTCAAGGTCAAGGCAAACCATTTTGGCGGCGCGGCGGGTTGTACCACCACTTTTGATGGCACCTGCTGCACGGTCACCAATCTTGAGGAAGCTCATCAGACCGGAAGATGTTCCGCCGCCACTGAGTTTCTCCCCCTCTCCACGCATGTTGGAGAAGTTGGTTCCTACTCCTGAACCATATTTAAAAATCCTTGCTTCGCGGACCCAAAGATCCATGATGCCACCTTCGTTCACCAAATCATCATCAACACTGAGGATGAAACAGGCATGTGGTTGTGGACGCTCGTAAGCGGAAGTTGATTTTTTCAGCTGGCCATCTGCTTGGTCAACATAGTAGTGGCCTTGTGGTTTGCCTTTGATGCCGTAACACTCGTGCAATCCAGTGTTGAACCATTGGGGTGAATTGGGAACACAGGCCTGGCTGAGGATGGAATACACCAGCTCCTCATAAAAAACATTTGCATCTTCAGTTGAAGCGAAGTAGCCATAGCGCTCTCCCCAAACCCTCCAACAATGTGCCATGCGGTGTGCCACCTGCTTTGCAGAGGTCTCCCTTCCAAGAGAACCATCAGGCTGTGGAACACCAGCCTTCCTGAAATATTTTTGTGCGATGATATCTGTGGCGATCTGGCTCCATTGTTTTGGAACCTCAACATTGTTCATTTCAAAAACAACCTCTCCGCTAGGGTTGCGGATCACCGAAGTGCGGTAGTCATAGTCAAACATTTCATAGACTGCTACCTTGTCTGATGTGAACTGCCTTTTGAACTTCAGGCCTTGAGTGGTGTTGGTGGCGGTTGCTTTTGATTTGTGGTTTGCCATATCGCTAAAATGTTAAATGTTGGTGAATTCTGCCAATTTTCGGGGACAGAGTACGAAAATATCCCGCTCTTACCTGATTTCAAACCCATAAATATCAACACCCTGTTGATAACTGCAACAACCCGCAATGGCAGTGGATTTGGGATTTTGTTCACTATTTTGTAAAAAAATATTTGGCCGTATTTGGGGAAATCAATACCATAAAGATGGGCAAAAAAACAAAACCGTTTGGTGACAAAAGTCATGCAATTGGGATGACGAAAGTTTATCTTTGTTATTCAACATCCATCATTGCTTTGAAAACATTCAACCGCTTCATTGTTTTATTTTTCTTCGTTTTATTTTCCATGTTTGCAACAGCTCAACAGCAGAAATTCAGTGGTTGGGCAATGACGGTAAATACAATCTCACTCAGTCCGAAATTCAACTTCATTTTTGACAGCCAACTGCGGTCAAATGACCAATGGAAAAAAGCTGAAACATTCATCCTCAGGCCAGGCCTGACCTATGTTTTGAACACAAATGTCTCCCTGAGTGCAGGCCTGGCATTGATAACCAACTGGAAAACAGTGGAAGGGATTAGGGATGGGGTCTCAGACAACAGGATTTGGCAACAATTGGGAATAAACAAGCAAGTGAAAAATGCAGTCCTGCAACACAGGATCAGGATGGAAGAAAGATGGATCCCTTTGCTGAAAATTGCTGGCAGCGAAATTGTAAAATCAGATCCAAATTTCAATGCAAGATTTCGGTATTTTACCAGATGGATAAGCCCTTTTTCAAAAACCAAAAAACTGACAAAAGGCATTTACTGGGCAGTACAGAATGAATTCTTTTTCAATGTTGCCGGAGCAAGACATGCCAACCGAAAACTGTTCGACCAGTCAAGAACCTATGCAGGAACCGGATACCGACTGGGCAAACATGCCGACCTGGAACTTGGGTACATGTTTTTCTATACTGAGGGTAGAAACAAGGACTATACCACCAACAACATCATACAGCTTTCCAGTTTCCTTCGTTTATAACAAAGTTTTTCGCACATTTGCAATAGAATTGCCCCAATAATGCATCACTCAGTTTACACAACGATACTGGAAAACAAAAGCAAAGGAAAGAAATCCTTTGCCGTGTTGGTAGATCCAGACAAAACATCTGTCGCCAAGGCGGATGAATTGATTCGTTTGTGCACAGAGGCCGCGGTGGATTTCATTTTTGTAGGAGGCAGCCTGGTGGTCAGCGACCATCTGGAAGAACTGGTGCAACATATCAAAAGAGAATGTTCCATTCCGGTGGTGCTTTTCCCAGGGAGCCCTTCCCAGGTTACTCCCTTTGCAGACGCCCTCCTCTACCTCTCTCTTATATCGGGAAGAAACCCAGAGCTGCTGATTGGCCAGCATGTGGTATCTGCCCCCGTTGTCAGAAAAAGTGGCCTTGAAGTAATGTCTACGGGCTACATGGTGATCGACGGTGGAGCCCCTACAACAGTTTCTTACATCAGCAACGCCAATCCCATTCCTTCAGACAAGAACGAAATCGCAGTATGCACGGCCATGGCAGGTGAAATGCTGGGGCTTAAACTTCTTTACATGGATGCAGGCAGCGGGGCCAAAAAGCCTATCCCAACTGCCATGATTTCAGCAGTTTCATCCCATACCACGATTCCACTGATCATTGGTGGCGGCATTACTACGCCAGAAAAAGCATACGAGAACTGCAAAGCAGGGGCTGACATCATTGTGGTGGGCAATGCCATTGAGAAGGATCCTGATCTCATCAAGGAAATCAGTCAGGCCATCCACGCCAGCGCAGCAGCAGGCGAAACCGTCCCGGCACACTAAACTTATCCCTGATTTTAGCCTTTTTTCTAAAAAAAATCAGTTTATTTGCAACTCACAATTTTTCTTTACAAGACAGACACAGAAAAATGATTAAAAACCTGACCTCATCATCAATAGCAGAAACGGCTCCCGCCGCTTCCATGCGTTGGGTTTTTGCTGTACCAAACGGAACAGTTTTTTTACGCCGACCGATTCCATTTTTGGTACGACGTTGATAGATACCACCCCTCAGTCCGACACAAGTCGTTTTCCCGGTTCAGCCCTTAGTGGCTTCATCCGGCAACAGTCAATTTTTTCAATTCGCCGCACAAATGGAACAGCAAAAACAAGTTTTTGATATACATATCGCCAGTGAGCAGGATTTCGGTTTTGCAGAGGAGATCTGTTTGGAGATGGAAGAGTCTGCAAAAGCCCGTGGAACAGGTATTGCCAAAAGAAGCCCCGAGTATATTCGTCAAAAAATGAGTGAAGGGAAGGCAGTGATTGCCCTGACACAGGCAGGAGAATGGGCCGGATTTTGTTATATAGAAACATGGGGGCATGGAGAATATGTGGCCAATTCCGGATTGATTGTAAAGCCTACATTGAGAAAAAGCGGATTGGCCAAACAGATCAAACAAACCGTATTCAAACTCAGCAGAACTACCTATCCTGATGCAAAAATATTCGGACTCACCACAGGCTTGGCGGTCATGAAAATAAATTCTGAACTGGGATACGAACCCGTTACCTATTCAGAACTCACACAGGATGAGGATTTCTGGGCCGGATGCAAAAGTTGTATCAATTACGAAATCCTGATGAGCAAGGAAAGAAAAAATTGCATGTGTACTGCGATGCTCTATGATCCCAAAGACCATTACGAGCCCGAAGAAACCAAACAGTTTTTTGAGGAAAATGCAAAAGGCCTGGAAAGGTTGCTCCGGTTCAGGGAGTGGAAGCTCCTGAAACCTTTTCTAAAAAAAGAAGAGAAATCTTCCAAGTCATTGAAAAGCCTCCTCTCCCCATTTTTCAATTTCTAAAGCAAGCGATACCATGTCAAAAAAAGTAATACTCGGATTCAGTGGTGGATTAGATACTACCTATTGTGTGAAATATCTTTCTGAAGAGAAAGGCTATGAAGTGCACAGTATCATTGTCAATACTGGTGGTTTCACGGAAGAAGAGCTGATCAATATAGAAAAACATGCCCATGCCCTGGGTGTTGCATCACATACCACGGTCAACGCCGTAAAAACCTACTATGACAGAATCATACGGTTTCTGGTGTATGGCAATGTGCTCAAAAACAATACCTACCCCCTGAGCGTTAGCGCAGAGCGCCTCAGCCAGGCCATTCATATCGCCGAACATGCCCAAAAACTAGGCGCTGATGCTGTGGCCCATGGCAGTACCGGTGCAGGAAATGACCAGGTCCGGTTTGACATGGTGTTCCACATCATGATACCAGGAGTGGAAATCATTACCCCGATTCGGGACCTGAAACTAAGCCGTGAGCAGGAAATTGAATACCTGCAATCCAAGGGGGTCAACATGAATGCTGAAAAAGCCATGTACTCCATCAACAAAGGACTTTGGGGAACAAGTGTGGGAGGTAAAGAAACCCTTTCATCAAAAGGCATGCTCCCTGAATCCGCTTGGCCTACACAGGTAACAAAACAGGATGCAGAAGAGGCTGTGCTTGGTTTTGAAAAAGGTGAACTTGTTTCAGTAAATGACAAAACATTCGGACATCCCTCTGAGGCCATTCAATACCTTCAATCCATTGCAGGACCATTCGGCATCGGCCGTGATATCCATGTTGGTGATACCATCATCGGCATCAAGGGAAGGGTTGGCTTTGAAGCCGCCGCACCCATGGTAATCCTCAAAGCTCACCATGCATTGGAAAAGCATGTACTTACCAAATGGCAGTTGCAATGGAAAGATACTCTTTCTCAGTTCTACGGCAACTGGTTGCATGAAGGCCAGATCATGGATCCTGTGATGCGCGACATTGAGGCCTACCTTGAACATTCTCAGGAAAATGTAACCGGCAAAGTTTTTGTACAGTTGATGCCATACCGGTTCCAGATAATTGGTATTGAGTCTTCTTTTGACCTGATGAACAGCAAGTTTGGCAAGTATGGCGAAATGAATTCAGGCTTCACAGGCAACGATGTAAGAGGCTTCAGCAAGATATTTGGAAACCAGACCATCATTTGGAACGCCGTGCAAAACGAAAATAAAAAAGATTAAATTTAATTCCATGGAGAACAAGATCAGGATCGGCATCATCGGCGGGGCAGGGTATACAGGCGGTGAATTGATTCGACTGCTTCTTGTTCATCCGTTCGCTTCGATAGCGTTTGTACACAGCAAAAGCAATGCAGGCAATCCTTTGCACCATGTACACCATGACCTTTTGGGTTCTACTGATCTGCTGTTCTCCGGTGAGATCAGCAGCGACATCGATATTCTTTTTCTTTGCCTGGGCCATGGGGAATCCACCAAATTCCTCAAAGAAAATACGATTGATGCTGGCATCAGGATCATTGATCTGGCCAACGATTTCAGGCTCAACAAGGATGCCATCCAAGGAGACAGGATCTTTGTTTACGGCCTACCGGAAATCAACCAGGACAAAATATCCACTGCAAAAAACATTGCCAACCCAGGTTGTTTTGCAACAGCCATCCAACTGGGATTGTTGCCCATGGCAAAAGCTGGATTGTTGCATGAAGTATATACTACAGGCATCACCGGATCAACCGGTGCCGGACAATCACTGAGTGCCACCAGCCATTTCAGCTGGAGGGCGAACAATATTCAGGCCTACAAAACATTGACGCACCAGCATGTTGCAGAGATTCATCAGTCATTGCATGAGTTGCAACATGATGAGGAGCCTGCTGTGCATTTTGTACCCTGGAGAGGCGACTTCACGCGAGGCATCTTTGTATCTTCTACCATCAGCACTGATCAATCCCTTGAGACCATCCAGGCCTTGTACAAGGAGTTCTACAAGGAGCATCCTTTTACTGTTATCGCAGACAAACCAATTGCATTGAAACAGGTGGTGAATACGAACAAGTGTGTGATTTACATCGAGAAAGAAGGCAATAAAATCGTTGTGCACAGTGCCATTGACAACCTGCTCAAAGGCGCCAGCGGACAGGCGGTACAGAACATGAACATCCTGTTTGGTTTGGATCAAACAACCGGACTCAACCTCAAGGCATCAGCCTTTTAAACAAAAAAATATGAAAGCAACCATACTCGGAGCAGGTAATATAGGAATGGCATTGGCAGAGGGCCTGGCAGAAAGTGGCGCCTGCAAAAAGCAGGACATCACCCTAACCAAGCGTAATGCAAAGGCCCTGTCTGAATTGCAAAAAAAAGGGTTCAAGACCAGCCTCTCCAATACAGAAGCCATCAAGGGGGCAGATACCATTTTCATCTGTGTATTGCCCCAACAACTGAATGAATTGCTGGAAGAAATCAAGCCTGTTGTAAATACAAAAAAGCAATTGATCGTATCGGTTGTTACCGGAGCACATACCAGCGTTTTCAAAACCATTTTGGGTGATCAGACAAGGATCATCAGGGCCATGCCCAATACTGCCATGAAAGTGAGGGAAAGCATGACCTGCCTTTCCTCCGCCAATGCAACACCAAAAGACATCAACATGGTGCAGGCTTTGTTCAATACCATGGGACAAAGCATCGTCATAGAAGAAAACATGATGAGTGCTGCTACTGCGTTGTGTGCCTGTGGTATTGCTTTCTTTTTGCGCACCATCAGGGCCGCTTCGCAAGGAGGTGTTGAAATTGGTTTTCATGCCGGCGACGCGTTGAAAATTGCCGCTCAAACAGCGCTGGGGGCAGCCAAGCTGCTGACAGAAAACAAAAGCCATCCAGAACAGGAAATTGACAAGGTCACATCTCCCAAAGGATGCACCATTGCCGGTCTCAATGAAATGGAATACCAGGGACTGAGCTCCGCCATGATCAAGGGAATCAAATTGTCCGCAGACATTGCAAACAATCTTTACAAGGCATCATGAAAACATTTGACGTTTACCCCATCAACGATATCACCATTACCCATGCCAAGGGTACAAGGGTCTGGGACATCAACAATACGGAGTATATGGATCTCTATGGAGGCCATGCTGTCATCAGCATCGGCCATACTCATCCCCATTGGGTCAAACGCATTGAAGATCAACTCCACCAGATTGCTTTTTATTCCAACTCCATCAGGATCCCCTTGCAAGAAGAACTGGCTGCAAAATTGGGTGAGGTCTCCGGAAAAAAAGACTTTGATCTGTTTCTCTGCAACTCAGGTGCAGAGGCCAATGAAAACGCCCTCAAGCTGGCCTCTTTCCATACAGGAAGAAAAAAAATTATTGCCTTCAAAAAAGCCTTTCATGGCAGAACCTCATTGGCCGTAGCCGCTACTGACAATCCGAATATTGTTGCCCCAGTCAATGAAACCAACAATATCAACTTTCTTCCTTTCAATGACATTGAGGCGCTGGAGGCACACTTTAGGGAAGCAGGCAACGAGATTGCCGCTGTCATTGTAGAAGGCATTCAGGGCGTAGGTGGCATCAATGTAGCCAACAATGCATTCCTACAGGCCATCCGCAAACAATGCGATGCCTACGGATCAATCTATATTGCCGACAGTGTACAGTGTGGTTATGGAAGGTCAGGAAAATTTTTCAGCCATGATTTTGCAGGAGTGGATGCTGACATCTATTCCATGGCAAAAGGGATGGGCAATGGCTTCCCCATAGGAGGCATCATCATCTCTCCCAAAATCAAGGCCAAGCATTTCATGCTGGGCACAACCTTTGGAGGGAATCACCTGGCCTGTGCTGCAGCACTGGCGGTATTGGAAGTGATTGAACAGGAATCATTGATGCAGAACGCAGAAAAAATAGGGAATTACCTTCAGGCAGAACTGAAATCAATTCCCGAGATCAGTGGTGTCAGGGGATATGGGCTGATGATTGGATTTGATGTACCTGAAAGCCATAAGAACCTCAAAAAAGACCTACTCTTCAAATACAAGATATTTACAGGTGAAGCTAAACCCAACGTGATCAGGCTGCTCCCCTCGCTGGCCCTGACCATGGAGGATGCCATAGCCTTTATCAATGCATTGAAATCAGCAATTGCGGAATACCAACAATAAAGCCAACATGAAACAATTCATCTCAGCACATGACGTCCAGAACATTCCGGCACTGATCAGGAAAGCCCTTGATTACAAAGCCAATCCATGGAAGGACGAAACGCTGGGCAAGCACAAAAGAATTGGATGCCTTTTTCTGAACCCAAGCATGCGCACAAGACTGAGCACTCAGGTTGCCGCGCAACAACTGGGAATGGAAACGGTGATCTTCAATGTTGGCAATGAAGGCTGGTCGCTGGAATTTGAAGAGGGTGCCATCATGAATGGCACCTCCGTAGAACATGTGAAAGATGCAGCACCCATCATGGGTAATTATTTCGATATCCTTGCCATTAGGACCTTTCCAGGGCTCAAAGACCGGGAAGCTGATTATGGAGAGCATATCATCAAACA
>JAJTFY010000151.1 GCA_021299175.1 Chitinophagaceae bacterium | reverse complement strand
CCAGTTCGTTCAGGAGTATGGCCAATTCTGCCTTATGGTCCTTGCTGTCTGCAGGAATCAGAAAAACCAAAACCGGGTTTCGCTCGATGTGCCGCAGGAAACGATGGCCCAAACCACGTCCTTCAGCAGCGCCTTCAATGATGCCCGGAAGGTCTGCAATACAAAAAGATTTGCCATCGCGGTATTCGACCATTCCCAACTGTGGTGTGAGTGTGGTAAATGCATAGTCAGCAATTTTCGGTTTGGCAGCTGTCATGGAGGATAAAAGGGTTGATTTGCCTGCATTGGGAAATCCAACCAATCCAACATCCGCCAAAACCTTCAGCTCAAGGACTTTCCATCCCTCAAACCCTTCTTCTCCTGGCTGTGCATATTCAGGGGCCTGGTTGGTGGCAGTGGCAAAGTTCTTGTTGCCCAGTCCGCCCCTTCCTCCTTTTACCCAAATGAATTCCTGACCATCCTCCAGGATTTCGCCATCCTTGTCTCCGGTTTCTTCGTCTACGGCAACCGTGCCCAGGGGAACTTCGATGATGATATCGTGCCCATCCCTTCCTGTCATGTTGTTCTTGTTCCCACCTTGTCCATCTTCTGCGATCACATTCTTGTAATAACGCAGGTGAAGCAGTGTCCAAAGGTGTTTGTTGCCCCTGAGGATGATATGGCCACCTCTTCCACCATCGCCGCCATCAGGCCCCGCCTGGGCATTGAATTTGGTCCGCATGAAATGCTTGCTTCCTGCCCCACCGTGTCCGCTTTTGCAAAACACCCTGATCTGGTCAACAAAATTTGATTTTTCCATTGGGTGCAAGGTACGAAATGCAATGGACAAGGTGCTGAGGATGAAGGACCGGAAAAATTTCCTAATTTTATGGAATCAATGAAGCTTCTGCATATTTTCAAAAACAAGTTTGTTCTGGCATCCATTTTATTTGTGGGCTGGATGTTGTTTTTCGACCACAACAACTTGTTCCTGCATCTTCAATACCGGGCTGAATTGAATGAACTCAAGCAAAGCAAACAATATTACAAGGATCAGATTGAACAGACGAAAAAGGATATCGACCTGATCAAAACCAATCCACTCTGGATGGAGAAAGTAGCCCGTGAGCAATACCTCATGAAACGGGAAAATGAAGATGTATTCCTGGTCAGGGAAAAATGAGATCAGGCTTTAGTAGTGAAAACTGTTGATACCCTGTACAATATCAAGAACTTATTTCCGTTTTAAGCAGGTCAGATGATTTTTAAATCGAGATCTGATAACCATTCCATTCTTCTATCCTGTTGATGACCATCAAATCCGACTATCCTTTTTCAATCATTTATAATTGATAAAAGGCTGATTATGAGCTCATTAATATCTGAATCTATGTTACGTTATCTTTACAATGAAATGTCTTCTGAGGAGAGTGCCCACTTCTTATTTTTCATCGAAAACAATCCTGCCATGATGGAGCAATACGCCCAGATCAAGGAAGGCTTCGATGTATTGAATAGTCTCAGTTTTAGTCCTTCAAGGAATTCAACCGAGCGCATCATGTCTTATGCCTCTTTGGACGGATTTTCTATGCAATAATCAAAAGCCAGGAAAAATTTCTACTTGTTATTGGCTTTGTGGTAAAGGCAAATAGCGGTTAACCCACATTCACCACATTTGGGATTTCTGGCAAGGCAAGTATACCTGCCATGCAAGATCAGCCAGTGGTGGGCCTTGTGCACCAATTCTTTCGGAATATTTTTGATCAATTGCTTTTCTGCTGCCAAAGGTGTTTTGGCTCCACGGGTTAAACCCAATCGGGCAGATACCCTGAAAACATGCGTATCTACGGCCATATTGGGCTGCTGGTCGATAACGGAAGTAATGACATTCGCAGTTTTTCTTCCAACCCCTGGCAGTTTGATCAGTTCTTCAACCGTCATGGGAACTTCCCCATTGAAATCATTCATCAACATATTGGCCATCCCAATCAGGTGCTTTGTCTTGTTGTTGGGATAGGAAATGCTCCTTATGATCGGGAAAAGGGTGTCAAAATCAGTGGCAGCCATGCTTTCAGGATCTGGAAATTTTTCAAAAATGGCTGGAGTGGTCAGGTTCACGCGTTTGTCGGTGCATTGGGCAGAAAGAATTACGGCCACCAACAGCTGAAAGGGGTTGTCGTAAAGTAACTCCGTTTCTGCCTCCGGTATGTTTACCTGAAAATGCTCAATCACTGTATCGTAGCGTTCCTTTCGTTTCATCTTCAACTTGTGGTTGCAAATTACAACAATCCCTGAGACAGTCTGCCCGCAATTGATGCCCCACATCCAAATAATCTTTATCTTGGAAATATAATTTTTCACATGAAATCAATCACCAGGATTCAGCTAGCACTCATGATGTTCATGCAATTCTTTGTATGGGGTTCATGGTACGGACAGATGAGCAAATACATGACCGACCAGTTGCATGCCACTGGAGAGCAGGTGGGCAGTGCATACGCAGCATTTTCCATCGCTATGATTGCTGCACCGTTTTTTGTTGGGATGCTTGCGGACAGGTTCTTTGAGGCCCAAAAGGTATTGGGTGTTTTGAACCTTGCCGGAGCGGCATTGCTTTACGTGTTGACCACCATCACTGATGCCAATACATTCTATTGGGTGATGCTGGCCTATTGCCTGACTTTTGCTCCGACCATCGCACTCACCAGTTCGATTGCCATGCGTGCCATGAGCAATCCTGAAAAAGAGTTTCCTGCCATACGGGTATTCGGAACAGTGGCTTGGATTGCTGTTACCAACCTGGTTGGTTACCTGGGTGTTGGAGACAATGTCATGATTTTTCAAATTGCGATGCTTTCTGCTCTGTTCCTGGGATTGATGTCATTTTTCCTGCCCAAAACATCACCCACCGCAACGGGCCCCAGTACCTTCGGGCAAATCGTTGGTAAAGATGCATTTGTGTTGTTCAAGGACCGTTCTTTTCTCATCTTTTTCATCTCTTCCGTATTGATTTGCATACCCCTTTCGTTTTATTATGCCTGGGCAAATCCATCACTCACAGATGGCTACAAATTGGCATTCCCCGATGCCGATCCCAAAACATTCAGGATAGAAAACATCATGTCTCTGGGTCAGGTATCTGAGGTATTGTTCATGTTGTTGTTGCCTTTTGCATTTGGAAAATTTGGTGTGAAAAAAATATTGATTGTAGGACTGCTGGCATGGATTCTCCGCTTTGTGTTTTTTGGATACGGCGACCCTGCTTCAAGTCAGTGGATGTTGTATGCCGCAATACTCCTTCACGGTGTTTGTTATGACTTCTTCTTTGTGAGCGGGATGATCTATACCGATCAGAAGGCCGGTGAAAAAATCAAGTCCCAGGCGCAGGCACTGATCAGCCTTGCTACTTATGGCATTGGCATGTATATCGGTTCGATTGTTTCTGGAAAAGTGAAGGACCAATACACTGCAGGTGGAGTAACTGATTGGTTGCATGTATGGCTTGTTCCTGCAGGCATTGCAGCCGTCAGTCTTGTATTTTTGATGCTGTTTTTCAAGGATAAGAAATCAACTTCAACCCCTTCAACCACTTAAACCTCTTCAACCCCTTCAACTTCTCTAAACCTCCCTCAACCTCTCTCAACTTTTCACCATGGTAAAACTCGCAATGCTCGGCTCCGGTTTCATAGGAAGATTTTATGCTGATTCCATTCAAGGATTAAGAAGCAGGGACAAGATTGTATCGATTTATTCCCGAAGGGAAGAGCAGGCAAAAAAGTTTGCAGAAGATTATCAGTGCGAACATTATACAACCGTGATGGAAGAGGCCATTGCCCATCCCAATGTAGACATGGTATGCATTTCACTGCCCAACAACCTGCATGAAGAAGCAGTGATGCTTTGCATCAAACACAAAAAAGCGGTGATCTCCACCAAGCCTTTGGGCCGCAATGCGGTTGAAGCCAAACGCATGCTAGAAGCCGTTGAAGCTGCGGGTATTTTCAATGGATATCTGGAAGATTTGGTCTACACGCCAAAATTTCTCAAAGCCCATGCCAGTGTTCAAAGCGGGGCACTCGGGAAAATACTCTGGGCCAAATCCCGTGAGGCCCATCCTGGCCCGCACAGCGATTGGTTCTGGGACCTGGA
>JAJTFY010000150.1 GCA_021299175.1 Chitinophagaceae bacterium | reverse complement strand
AATGAGATAGAAGCCAAGTCTGTAGTCTTGACCAATGGAACCTTTTTAAATGGCATCATCCATATTGGAGAAAAGCAGTTTGGTGGTGGAAGAATGGCAGAGCGTGCGGCTACGGGTATTACAGAGCAATTGGTGGAACTTGGATTTGAAAGCGATCGCCTGAAAACAGGAACCCCTCCAAGGATAGATGGCCGCAGCCTGGATTATTCCAAGATGGAAGAGCAGAAAGGAGATGAAGAAATCACCGGGTTTTCATACCTGAATATTGATAGGATCAGACCAGATCAACAAAGAAGTTGCTGGATTGCCTATACCAATCAAACGGTGCATGATACGCTGAAAACTGGCTTTGACAAAAGCCCCATGTACGCTGGCCGTATTGAAGGAACGGGGCCAAGGTATTGCCCAAGCATCGAAGACAAGATCAATCGCTTTGCAGAGCGTGACAGACACCAGTTGTTTGTTGAGCCGGAGGGATGGAATACGGTAGAGATTTACCTGAATGGATTTTCGACCTCTCTGCCGGAAGACGTTCAATACAAATCACTGGTCAAGATTCCAGGCTTCGAAAACGTAAAGATGTTCAGGCCGGGTTATGCCATAGAATATGATTATTTTCCACCGCATCAGCTTCATTACTCATTGGAAACCAAGCAGTTACGTGGTTTGTTTTTTGCCGGACAGATCAATGGAACCACCGGATATGAAGAGGCTGCCTGCCAGGGTCTGATGGCTGGCATGAATGCGCACAACAATGCATTTGAGCGAGAGCCCCTGGTTTTGAAAAGAAGCGAAGCCTATATAGGGGTCTTGATTGACGACCTGATTACCAAAGGCACCGAGGAACCATATAGGATGTTTACCTCTCGGGCAGAGTTCAGGACTTTGTTGAGACAAGACAATGCAGACATCCGCCTGACCGAAATTGGTTATGCACAGGGGCTGGCCAGTGAAGAAAGGTACCAGCAAGTGAAAAGCAAGAAAGACAATGTAGATAAGATCGTCAAAAAGTTCAGTGAGGTTTCAGTTGAGCCTGAATCCATGAATGCGTTTTTTGAAGCAGCGGGTTCCGCAGCCCTGACCCAAAAACAGAGAATTTCACAACTGGTCTTGCGCCCGGGAATCGGTGCCAAAGAAATGATCGAACACTCAGCACAACTGAAGGCTGAGTTTGGCCATTATGCTCCGCTCGAAATTGAGCAAGCGGAGATCCAGATGAAGTATGCCGTTTACCTTGAGAAGGAAAAGGAAATGGTGCAAAAAATGGCACAAATGGAGGAGCTTGAAATTCCTGCAACCTTTGATTATACCAAGGTTCAGGCCATCGGCACCGAGGCGAGAGAGAAGCTGAAAAAAATCCAACCCCAAACGCTTGGTCAGGCATCCCGTATATCGGGCATCAATCCTAGCGATGTTCAGATCCTGATGGTATACATGGGAAGATAAGTGTAACTTGAAATCAAACCCAAAGATGACAACACCGAACCCTAAAGCGCTGATTGACATATTTCCATTGTTTGATCTTCCGCTTGCAACATTTTTGCATGAGCATGGCGAAAGCAAAACATTTGAGCAAGGTTCAATACTCATGAAGCCTGGACAGTTTTTCAAATATGCCATGCTCATTGTAAGCGGCAGGGTAAAACTCTATCGCGAGGGAGAAGATGGTGAAGAGTTTTTCATGTATTTTCTGGAAAGTGGAAACGCCTGTGCACTCAGTATGATGTGCATGGCGCGCAGCCAGACCAGTACCATCATGGCGGTTGCCGTTGAGGAAACTGAGGTCATCATGATTCCGATTCAATACATGGACACGCTGATGAAAAACTACAGCGCCTGGTACCATTTTGTGATTGAAACCTACAGGAACAGGTTTGAAGAATTGCTTACCGTTGTAGATCAGATCGCCTTCAAGAACATGGATGAGCGATTGGAGTGGTACCTGAAAAGACAGGCAAAATCCCTGGGCAACAACCTTATGCTAACGCATCAACAGATAGCACACGATATCAACTCTTCACGAGAAGTAGTTTCAAGGCTCCTGAAAAAAATGGAAAAGACAGGCCTGGTTGCCATGGAGCGCAACAGCATTGTTTGGATGGGAGAGGAGATTGAATAAAAACTCCATTCCGTGTGATAAATATCACGTTTAGTTAAAATAAGTTTACTGAAATTTGTTTCACTCTTGTCAAGAAAAAATATTAAAAAAACACGATGACAATTATTGAACTGATCAAACAGCCTTGGCCATGGTATGTGGCAGGACCCATCATCGGATTGATGGTACCAACACTATTGATTTTTGGCAACAAAACATTTGGTATTTCATCATCGTTGCGGCATGTATGCGCAGCATGCTTGCCTGCCAAGATTCCATTTTTTCAATACGATTGGAAAAAAGAAATATGGAACCTGTTTTTTGTATTTGGTATTTTTTTGGGAGGCATCATTACAGCCATGTATTTTAAAAATGATGCAGCAGTAATTGTTGATTCAAACTTGATCACGGAACTCTCCGGGTATGGCATTACCGATTTCAGTGGATTGGTACCTGCTGATATTTTCAGTTGGGCTTCTCTTGCTACACCCAGGGGTTTTATCCTGATGGTGATTGGCGGATTTCTTGTTGGTTTTGGTACGCGGTATGCTGGTGGTTGTACTTCGGGCCATGCCATCATGGGCTTATCAAACCTTCAGCTTCCTTCGCTGATTGCTACCATATCTTTCATGGCTGGTGGTTTCATCATGGCCAACCTCATCCTTCCATTCATCCTTTCATTGTAAAATACAACGATCATGACAACAAATAAAAAAGATACCAATACAGATTTTGAAGTAAGGTCGTTGGATGCCATTTGCAAAAATCAAGAAACAGTAGAAACGCCCATGTGGCATAACCTTAAATACCTTTTATTTGGTATTGCATTTGGTATTGTATTGATCAAGTCTGAAGTGATTTCATGGTTCCGCATCCAGGAAATGTTCAGGCTCCAAAGCTTTCACATGTTTGGTGTGATTGGTTCTGCAGTGGCAGTGGGTGCACTCTCAGTATTTCTGATCAAAAAATTCAAGATCAAATCAATCCAAGGTGAAGAAATTATTCTTCCGGAGAAAACTTTTAATAAAGGACAGATTTATGGTGGATTGCTTTTCGGTTTTGGCTGGGCAATGACCGGTGCTTGTCCTGGCCCCATGTTTGCACAGTTGGGCTATGGCGCAATGGCAACAGCGGTAACCATTTTGATGGCCATAGCTGGTACTTGGGTCTATGGTTTGTTGAGAGAAAAACTTCCTTCGTAATTCCAGAAAAGCCATTATAAAAAAATACCGCTTGAGCAATCAAGCGGTATTTTTATTTGCAGAAAGCAAAGTTGTTTTTACCTGAACTCATAACCGAATCCCATCAATTGCGTGAGCAGAGAGTTGGGTGCATCGGTTGCAGTGCAACGACCCTCAAGTTTTGGTGCAATCGGAGAATGTATTTTCAGGTATTCTTCAATCACACTGTGCAGTGTAGCGCCCAGTCTCTTGGGGTTTTTAACTCCTTCAACGCGACAAATCGTTGTATCCGGATCTCCCTCGCGTTCGCAGGCAACGAAGCTGTATGTTTTTTCAAGGTCTAGGGGTTGGTTGGCAACCTTGATCCAGTTGACTCTTTTTCCCGCATCGTTTCCAATGGTAAAGTTGACCTCCATTCCTTTGAAGCGTACCACCCATCCGCCAAAGCGCTTGGCCGGATCTTTTGCAAATGCATTTTGCAATTCCTTTTCCATCCAATCCCAAAGTTGTTTTCCGGTGATGAATCCTTTTTTCGCTTCGCTATCCACCGGTAACATGTTCCACAAATAATCGACAGTGATGATGGCTTCACCTGTAGCCGGATCGGGTACAAGTGGAGGACAAAAACGGAAACCATTGCTCAGTGCGATGTCTGGTTTGAACTTCCACATGATGGCGTCGGTGATGAAATTGTCCATTGGCGTTTCAATCACGTAGTAACGCATCAATGGCGTTTTCGATTTTCCAATCACACGGTTCAATTCTTTTTTATAGGGCTCACGTGCTTTTTCTACCAATCGTTTCATTTCCTCATCCTGCTTGTACACAAGCGGATCAACATCCAGCAATTGATA
>JAJTFY010000149.1 GCA_021299175.1 Chitinophagaceae bacterium | reverse complement strand
ATTATACCAACGATTAAGAATGCAACTTTGTTGCAAAAGTATTAATTTTGTCGCCCCACCATGATTAAGATCAACTATGATGCCCTTGGAATTGCCGCTTCGGTAGCTTGTGCTATCCATTGTGCGCTTCTGCCGCTGGTATTGACAAGTCTTCCGGTACTGGGAATCAATATCATCAATAATATTTGGTTTGAGGTTTTCATGATCCTGCTGGCGGCCGCAATCGGAAGCTATTCACTTTCCCATGGCTACAGGAAACACCATCACCACAAGCAGGCCCTGTTTATTTTTGCACTGGGGATCCTGATGCTGATCCTCAAACAGCTTTTTCATGTTTATCAAATCTGGTTTCTGGTCCCCGCCATGCTCTTGATTGTATCGGCACACTACCTCAATTACCGCCAATGCAGAAAGGCGGACAATTGTCATGCAGACGACTGCAAACACTGATCTTGCGGATAAACGCAATGCATCAATTCAGAAATGAATCAGTAAATTGTAACCATAAAAAATTTAAGGCATGACATCAAGAAGGGGTTTCATTCAGCAAATGGCATGGGTTGCCGCAGGTTCATTTTTTATCAATGATGCGCTGGCACTCAGTGGTGTAAAAGACAAAAAAATAGGCGTACAGCTCTACACGGTTCGGGATGACATGGCCAAAGACCCCAAGGGAACACTCAAGAAAATTGCAGCCATGGGATTTGGTGAGGTAGAGAACTTTGGATACAATGGCAAGTTCTTCGGGATGGAAGCATCCGAATACAAAAAAGTACTGGATGATTGTGGCCTTGTTGCTCCATCTGGCCACTACCTCTATGGCAATTTCGGCAACAAGCAAAACCCCGGAACCGTTTTGTTTGGATGGGATAAGGCAGTGGCCGATGCAAAGGCCATTGGTCAAACCTATATGGCGATTGCCTTCCTGATGCCAGAGGAAAGAACCTCCATTGCTGCCTATAAAAAAATTGCTGCAGACCTCAACAAGGCTGGCGCCATCTGTAAAAAAGCAGGCATTCAGCTATGCTACCACAACCATGATTTTGAATTCCAGGAACTGGAAGGACAGATTCCTTTCGACATCCTGGCCAACGAAACCGACCCGGGTCTGGTAAAATTCGAACTGGACCTGTTCTGGGTATCAAAGGCTGGTAAGGACCCCATTGCATTGTTCAAACAGTACAAGGGAAGGGTTGCCCTCTGGCATGTCAAAGACATGGACAATACGCCCAATAAGAACTTTACCGAAGTGGGCAGTGGCGTCATTGATTATGCAAGGATTTTCAAACACGCTAAAACAGCCGGCATGAAACATTTCTTTGTTGAGCAGGATGTTTGCCCTGGTGCTCCGCTAGACAGCATTAGAAAGAGCATCGCTTACGTACAATCAAGCCTCCTGAAAAACCTCTAAGGATGAAAACATTCAATTATATTTTTTCCGGACTTTTTGTTGTTTTTGCATTGTTGCAAATCAATGATCCCGATCCTTATTTATGGATTCCGATTTATGGTTATGTTGCCCTTGTTTGTTTTCTTGATGCAAGAGGTAAATATGATACTTTCGCCCACATCGGAACCCTGGTTTTTTGCTTTTTCTTTGGCCTGAAGTTATTGCTGGCAAGAGATGGGGTGATGTCTTGGTTCAATGAACATGAGGCGGAAAGCCTTGTACAGAGCATGAAAGCAACAAAACCCTGGATCGAGCAATCCAGAGAGTTCGGCGGACTGCTGATCATTTCAATTGTCATCACCATCAACATGGTCAACAATAAAAAAAACCGGAGCTGATTCAACTCCGGTTTTTTTATAGCGATGCATCCATTATTTTTTAGGGATAAGCTTCATCGAAAGGATGGCCAGCCTGTTGGTTTCCTTTGTGTCCATTCGCTCAACTTTCATGTAGAGTTTTCTGTCTCCAGGCACCACGTTTTGCAACTGAAGTTCTTTTATACTGAACATGGTGCTTGAATGATTTTCCAATTTGAGTGACGCAATCTTGGGTCCATTGGGAGAATCCTGGTGCAAGCTGATCTGGTAGCCCTTCATCAACTGTGCAGGAATTCCGTATCCGAATTCAATGGAGCCAATGCTTTCCAAGTCAATATTGGAAAACTCTAACCATCCATTGTTGCCCTGGCTGATGTTCAGGAATGCAGCACGTTGTTTGTTCCAGTCCTTGATTTCAACCCTCAGGTTTCCGCTGTTGCTTGGCATGTTGACCAAAGCACTTTTGAGTGAAACAGATCCCAGTGCACTCAGTGGCTTGATGCCTGCACCGCCTTTGTCTGTATAAGTGGCGGTGATCAACATCAGGTTACCGTTACCCATGTCGGTTTCTGATGGCGTGATGGTTCCTTTGGAAGGCAGAGATGGCGCTTCTTTCTTGTTCAGGCTCAATACCCAGTCAACAATCATTCCCGCCTCTTCTGGTTTCAGGTCTGGGTGGGCGGCCATGGCCACTTCTCCCCAAACACCGCTTCCGCCTTTGATGATCTTATTGGTGAGGTAGGCCTTTGCCTTGCTATCCCCTTCATATTTCTCTGCCACCATTTTATAGGCTGGTCCTACAGATTTCTCCGCCTCTTTGTGGCAGGCCTTACAGTCCAGGGTTGCCGCCAGGTTCTTTCCTTCCATGATGGCGGTCATCACCTGGTGTCCAACCACCTGTGCCTTGTCTGGCCCGTTCAGGTAGTCCACCTTTACATAAATCGATTTCTTGTCAACGCTTCCTTTTTCTGTGGTACCATCCTCTTTGTCTTTCACATTAACGGTATAGGGTACTGCTTGACCAGGAAAATAAAATTTGTTGCCCGCATCCAGCTTTACATTCACTTCTGGCGCTTCGTTTCCAGCATACACCTTTACCACTTCACTCCTGGTGACAGCACCCTTTGGATCTTTCACTTCAACATAGATCGCATATTCGCCGGCTTTGGTGAAGGTGAAAGAGGCATTGGGAGTGCTTGCTGCCGGACGAACGGAGGCTCCAAAATGCCAAACATAACTCAATGCATCATTGTCAGCGTCAGCTGATCCAAGGGCATCTGCCTTAACGGTAAATGGAATGCTGCCTGAAAGTTTGGGTACATTGATTTTTGCCTTGGGTGCCCTGTTGCCGCCATTGTAATCAATTCTTGAAAGAGCTGCGTCAGCATTTTTGCTGAACCAACCTGAACCGTATTCGAGCACATAGAGCCTGCCGTCTGGGCCCAACTCAACATCAATCGGGCTTTTGAACTTTGTGGACTCCATGAAGGGCTCCATTTGTTGGTAATTGCCTGCAGCATCCATGCTGACCATTTTCATCCAACCCCTGATCCATTCGTAAAACAAGAGTTTTCCGTTGAAATAGTCAGGATACCTTGTGGCCTTGGGATAAAACTCAGCATGATAAACGGGTCCCGCCATTGCATTTCTTCCTCCGGTTCCCACTTCTGGAAACTCCGTAGAGGCTGCATAAGGATACCATATGAATGCAGGACTCACGGGAGGAAGTTCCTGCAAGCCTGTATTGTTCTTGGAGAGGTTCATCGGTTTCTTAGGGTCGAAGAATTCGCCCACTTCACCGGTTTCATAGTTAAACTGGCGGTAAGGATAGTTGTTTCCAATAAACAAGGGATAGCCAAAAAATCCCGCCTTACGGGCTTGGTTCAGCTCATCATATCCTCTTGATCCTTTTTCATCTGGCTTGTCATTTCCTGCATCAGGACCAACATCACCCCAATACAAAAAACCCGTTTTTCTGTCAACAGAAATCCTGTAAGGATTCCTGGTTCCCATCGCATAAATTTCTGGCCTTGTTTTGGGTGTGCCGGGAGGAAAAAGATTTCCTTCTGGAATAGAATAAGAGGCATCCGGGTTAACCTTGATGCGCAATACCTTACCCCTCAAATCATTGGTATTGCTTGATCCCCTTCTGCCATCGAATTGCTCAAATCCTTCCCGGTTGTCTATGGCACCATACCCTTCCAGGGTATATTTTGAATTGGGTTGATTGAATGGTGTTGTATTGTCACCAGTGGAAATAAACAGGCTTCCATCAGGTCCGAAGGTCAATGATCCGCCGGTATGGCAACAGATCTTTCTTTGGGAGGCAACATCCAATATCTTTTTTTCGCTCTTTAGATCAAGTTTG
>JAJTFY010000148.1 GCA_021299175.1 Chitinophagaceae bacterium | reverse complement strand
TTTTCCCTGGCCTGTTTGAAGAGATCACGTACCCTGCTTGCACCTACGCCCACGAACATTTCTACAAAATCAGATCCAGACATGGAGAAGAATGGCACCTGGGCCTCACCAGCCATGGCCTTTGCCAACAACGTCTTACCAGTACCGGGAGGGCCAACAAGCAAGGCACCTTTGGGGATTTTTCCACCAAGGGCCGTATATTTTTTAGGGTGTTTGAGGAAGTCAACAATTTCCATCACTTCCTGCTTGGCCTCATCAAGACCTGCAACATCCTGGAAAGTGATATTGACCTTGGTGCCCTTGTCAAACAGCTGGGCTTTCGATTTTCCAATATTGAAAATACCACCGCCGCCACCGCCGCCGCCAGCTCCACCACCCATCTTCCGCATCATCAACACGAAAAGCAGTCCAAACATCAGCAACGGGAAAAGTACATTGAGCAATGGTCCAAAGAATTCCGGATCGCTCACAGGATCAACAGGCACGGGTTCTACCTGAGGATTGGCGGTAAAATATTTATCCAGGTTCTCCTGGTAATCGTCCACTTTTGAATAGCTGAACTGGAAATGAGGTCCCTTTGATGCCTGGGCATATTTCAACTTATCACCCAACAATTGCTGATATGCAGGCTTGGCAAGGCTGTCCTTTTTGATGTATACCCTGATAACCCCCTTGTTCTTTACAGGCTCAAGTTTCTGAACATCATTGTTCACCAACATTTTCTGCTTGAACTCCAACTCTGTGATGTTGCGGGCATCCGGATTAACGCCCCTCATCACCTGGTAGCCGATCAACATGACCGCTGCGATCACGTATATCCAGTAAAAACTAAATTTCGGTCCTTTGGACGATGGACCATTTCCCCCAGATGCCTTGTTTCGTTTGAATGCACTGAAAGGGTTGGAACGCTTTTCGCTGCTGTTGTCTTCCTGGTTCATATGAGCACTTTATTTCTTTGTTGTCTTTCTGGTTGTTTTTGCCGCCTTGGTGGCCTTTGCGGGCGTTTCAGTGATGGGATCAGCCTCTTCTTCGGCTACTCCATCGCTCCACATTTCCTCTAACTTATAGAACTTTCTTGTTTCCGCAAGGAAAACATGAACAACTACGTTCACGTAATCGATCAATATCCACTGTCCAGCACTGTGCCCTTCATGCTTGTAGGGCCTTTCATCGCATTCCGCTTTGACTTCTGCCTCCACCCAATCGGCAATGGCCCTTACCTGAACGGTGGACGATGCTTCACAAACAATAAAAAAATCTGAAACCGCTTCTGTAATCTTCCTGAGGTCCAGGGAAACCACATTTTCCCCTTTTTTATCATGGATTGCATTGATGATCACTTTCATGATCTTGCTGCTTCTGGTTAACCTTGTAACTCTCTTTCGTGTTGCTGTTGACTCGGATATTGATGCCAATGAATTTATTTTTATTGTTCCTTAAGTAACTTGCCCAAAAATAAGGATAATTTCCATCCTTTCGGAGAGCAACATGACCGGCGAACCATTTAACATATTGCCCACAACTGACAGTACCAATAACCATGCCATGAATGAGGCCCGTTTGGGACGAACTTCAGATGGTGCAGCTTATTTTGCCCTAGACCAGTACCAGGGCAAGGGCCAAAGGGCCAAAACCTGGAACAGCAAGCCCGGTGAAAACATCATCCTGTCTGTTGTCAAAGACTGCTCAGGCTTTCAGCTCAAGGACCAGTTTCAGCTTTCTGTTGCAGTAGCATTGGCCTGTTTTGATTTTTTTTCCGCTTACGCGGGAGATGAAACCAGGATCAAATGGCCGAATGATATTTACTGGCGTGACAGAAAGGCAGGAGGCATCCTGATTGAAAACATGGTTAAATCAGACCGATGGGACAAAGCCATCATTGGAATGGGCATCAATATCAACCAGACTACTTTTGATGCATTGGAGGGTAAACCAGTCTCACTTAAACAAATCACCGGAAAGACATTTGACCCAATCACACTTGCCAAAAAACTCTGCGATCATCTTGAGCGCCGGTTCTCCATGCTTGAAAACAGTCCTTTTGACCAGCTGCTATCTTCCTACAATGAACAGCTTTATAAAATTGATGAGTTGGTTCATTTCAAAAGAAACAACATCATGTTCCAGGCAAAAGTCAAAGGAGTAGATAAAAATGGACAACTCCTTATCATGCAGGGAGTGGAAGAGCGCATTCTCTTTGGAGAAATCACCTGGTTATCATAATCCAAATTCCGCCGCAATCTCTTTGGCATGCTCTTTCACCTTCGGCTTGTCAATGATTTTGACCAATACCCCGTTTTCATCAATCAGGAAAGTGGTGCGCAATACGCCCATGTACTTTTTACCATACATGGATTTCTCTGCCCAAACCCCAAATTTTTCACAGATGGCTTTGTCTGTATCAGCGATGAGGCGAAAAGGCAGGGCCTGCTTGGCGATGAACTTGAGGTGTGATTTCTCATCGTCTGGACTTACTCCGACCACTTCTATCCCTTTTTTACTGAGCTCCTTGAACCCATCCCTGAGGTTGCAAGCCTGCACCGTGCAGGTACTGGTAGCATCCTTGGGGTAGAAATAGAGCGCCAGCTTTTTGCCTTTGAAATCTGCAAGCTTGATTTTCTGTCCGTCCTGGTCCACTGCTGTGAATGCAGGTGCTTTTTTGCCTTCGATAAGTGCCATGCTGTTGAATTAGTTGCGTTTGATGATGTATTCGCGGGTAGTATTATTTCCCGCTTCATCATAAACAACAACTGAAAGCTTATGTTCACCAACAGGAAAATGTTCATCTACAGTGTATGCAAAGCGGTTGCCGGAAGGCTGAAACATCAGCCACTGCCCATCAACACTGCCATTGAATGCTTTGATGATTTTATTGTTGTCTGCAACGTCAAAAACAATTCTTGACCCTGTCCGGACCGTTGCTCCTGATTGGAGGGAGGAAGATAGGGTCGGTGGCTGAAGATCCTCCAGCAACTGGAAATAGCCAAAATCACGGAACTGGGCTGCATACCAGCCCTTCTCTTCCACCGCCTTCTTGATTTCTGTTTTTGCCTTGTAGGTTCTTTTCATGACCACCCTGTCCTTGTTCACCAACAGGTTGTTCCGATTGGGTTTGAGGCGGGTGGTGAAATAAGATTGAACGGGGATATCGGTGGGAAGTGATTGATAAACAGAAGAAAGTTCAGCAGCACTGTTGGCGTAAAATGATTGCACAGAAAAATGGAAAGCATCATAAAATGCATCTTCCTTGAAAACGAACTGGATGTTTTCATCTTCGTATACATTCAGGGCATTGGGCTCCATCAACTCTCCTGGAAAAACATTCGCAGCTCTTTCACCGGGTTTTCTGACGACCTTGAATTCCACATAGGAACTGTTCCCATAGGCATCCGTCACCTTGATGCTGTAGACCTCAGGGGCAGAAGAAACCCGGATATGATCTATGTCTGCATCGCTGGGCTTGTACATGTCTACTGCATATCCTTTCGGAGGGAAGAGCATCTGGTAGTAGCCGCCTCCTTTGGCCCTGGTGGGGTAATCGATGTGGCCATTGAGGTACCGGGTTTTATCATACCCTATGTTATCCATTTCAAAGCTTGAAATCATTTCACCGTGCTTGAGCAAGGATGCGCTGAAAAATCCATTGGGATTGGGAATCCCTGTCATCCTGTCTGTAGCCTGAATCGCAATGAAGGCCCTGTCGAAAGGCAGTTCCACCATACCCAATGGCTTGAATTCATTTCCCATCCTGACAAGGCTAAAAGGAACTGGTGATTGCTCAAAAATACTTTTGTCCCGGTCATAAAAAACAAGCCGGTAAACATCAGGAGGGGTCACATCCTGCAAAGGAAACCTGTACAGCAAAGGATTCAGGCAGTTTTCGGTTTTTGTATCCCTGATCTCAAAATGCACATGAGGACCTTGAGAAGCACCTGTATTGCCACTGTACCCTATCAACTGACCTTTTTTTAGCGGAATGAGATCAGGAGGAAGGTTTACATCAATCTTCCAGGTTTGCTGTTCATATTGTTTTGCCTTCAGGAATAGTTCTGCCGCCGGGATGAACCGGTTCATGTGGGCATAGAGCGTCGTGGTTCCGTTGGGATGGCTTATATACAGGGCCCGGCCAAATCCCCCTGTCTCA
>JAJTFY010000147.1 GCA_021299175.1 Chitinophagaceae bacterium | reverse complement strand
TACAACCAGTTGACCATGGTAAGGCCGGCGGCAAACAAAAACGGAACCCTTTCCCCAAATTGACCAAGTACGCCTCCAATCAGTGGGCCGATGATAAAACCCATTCCAAATGCGGCACCAATCATCCCAAAATTCTGTGCCCTTTTCTCTGGCGTACTGATGTCGGCAATGTAGGCGGATGCAGTAGTGAAACTGGCACCAGTGATGCCGGAAAGTATCCTGGCAACGAAAAGCCAGGTAATACTTGGTGCCCAGGCCAACAGAAGGTAATCCAGTCCAAATCCGAAAAGCGAAAAAAGAATCACCGCCCTTCTGCCATACTGGTCGCTGAGGCTTCCTAAAACAGGAGCAAACAAGAACTGCATAAAGGCATAGGTAAACATCAGCCAACCACCATAGCGGGAAGCAACACTCATATCGCCACCGGTCAGCTCCTGGATCAGCTTGGGCAGCACAGGAATGATGATGCCCAACCCGATCACATCAACCAAAACGGTTACAAAAATGAATCCTAACGCAGCTGATCTTCCCTTCCCAAACATCCTCGAAGTGTTAATTGATTAGTGTTGCAATGAGTCATAGACCTTTACCTTGCTCCAAAGGGACGAGCAATCTGAGATGAACTTCAGGTGCTTCGGATGGGTCTGGTAAATATCATGATCTTCTGAAGTTTCGAAAATATTCAACCAGGAGATTGAGTATGTATTGTCAATCACTTCCCTGTCAGTGGGCGCGGGCACACCAATATGGTACATCTTGATTTCCTCCACCGAAGCCAGTGCTTCCAGTCCTGCAACCAGTTTTTGAAGGTCTTCTTTGCTTTCAGGATTCTTGAGCCAAAAATAAACGTGATGAATGAATGTGTTCTTGAGTTCCATTGTAATTTGATTGAGTTGCGAAGTTACAAAATTATCAGCGGGCCTCTTGCAGCCAATCCTGGATGCCATGCCGGACTTTTTTGGCAACATTGGCGGGAGACTTTTTGGAGAGGATGAATTTTTCATCTGAGCGATTGCTCAGAAATGCCACTTCCACGAGGCAGTTGGGATAGTCTGTCGGACCACTCAACGCAAAGTTGAAGCTGCCCACATTGCCGAATTCAGACAATCCCAGTTCCATCATCCTTTTTAAAATGGTTTGTGTCAAAGGGCGAAAGCCAATATGCCGGTAAAACGTGCTGGTGCCCTTCACTGTATCGACCGAGGAAGAATTGAAATGGATGCTGACAAGCAAGTCAGGTGCGGTATCCCGCAGCATCTTGATCCGATCGGGCATGCTCAGTGATGTGTCGGTTGTTCTGGTCATGAATACCCTCTTGACCCCTGCTTTTTTCAACTCTTTTTCGAGGGCTGATGCATATTCCAGGGTCAGCTTTTTTTCAAGCTTGTTGGATGTTAATCCGGCCGCTCCGGAATTGTCTCCCCCATGCCCTGCATCGACAGCAACGAATACGTTTTTGATCTGTTTGTCTGGCGCATGCTTGATCCTGATGGTCAACCTGGACCCGATGGTATCATAATATACCGAATAGCCCCAATGCATCTTGCTTTTCAGGTCAACATAAACCCTCAAGACCCCATTCTCCAGTTGTTCAAACCAGGTATTCCTGACTTCTTTGAGCACGCCTTTCTGCGTGATCCAGTTGGTATTCGAGGTAATGCCAAAAAGATCTATGGCCAAGCGATTGGGGTTAACCTGCATGGTTCCACGGTAGGGCAGCTTTTCGGGCATGGCGATGGTGATATAGTCAAAGCGTTCATCGCGATAGGTTTTCCAGTTGCCACTCAAGTAATAAGATTTGGACTTGAAAGAGGAGTCAAAACGCAGGCTCGACTTGGCCACAAAGGCCCTCAGGTTGTCTGCAAGCGAGATGATGTAGTCTGCATTCAGGCTATCCACCACTTTCACCAAAACTCCCGTGTCCATATAGGTCATCTTGGCGCCGCCCAACCTGTCGTCACCAGGCCCGTATTCAAAGAAAGGAAGTATGCCAGTGGTCCTTGCAAGTCTTGGTGTTTTGCCGTTGGCAGATCCAGCCTGGCCCCTATTGAGCACAGGCTGACCCTGAGCCATGGCAAACAAGGAGAGAAACACTACAAACGGAAAAACTTTCTTTTGCATGCCCCTAAGTTAGTTTTTTTACCAGACCCCTCCGTATAATTACGCATATCAAAAAGCAGTTTCACTGAATTTTCATTGATTTGAGGGGTAGATATAATAGAATGGGTTGAACGTCGTTTTAGCAACGAGCCCGTTTTAAATCCAATAACCACTACGAATCCAATCCCATGCAAAAAACTTCGAACAACAGTTTCATCGCCATCGCATCAGCTTACCTCTTTATTTTCATTACCAGTTCACTGATCAATAAATTTTCATCTGCTGCTGAAAATCCAGTTGCCATCTTGAATGTACTGACCTCTCTCATTCAGGCACCATTGATGCTTGTGCTGCTCGGCCATCTCGCTGGCAAAAGCCTGATCAACTCACTGATCAAAGGTTGTCTTGCTTTTTTGCTGGCATTCAGTGCCACATCACTTGCCCTGAGGGGCATGGGAGAGAACAATCTCTACATGATCATGATGGTGGGGTCTATTCCAGTTTTCACATTCTCATCCATACTATTCATAGACCAGGTAAAAGAAATGATCTATGAAAAGAAAGGGGCCAACAATGCGATACTCCTTAGTGGCATTGTGTTTGCTTTCGGATCTTATTTTATTTTATTGCTGTTGAACAGGATTGATCCACAGGCGCATGCCGGCGATTTCAGGATCATGCTCGGGCTCATTACCTTGATTTCAGGATTGGTCATGGCTGCAAGCCTTGTCTATACCAAAGTGGATTCAAAAGAATTGGAGATTGCATCTGACAGAACTCCGGCACAGGTTGGTTTTGACCAATGGGAAAATTTCTCTCTGGCCAGCACTCCTGATGTGATCAAAAAAGGAGTAACCGATATCAGCAAATACTATTCAGGATTGCAGAAAACCAGCTAATTATCAACTGCAATCTTAGGAGTGGCGTTTTTCATCTTGAAAGACGCCATTTTTATTTTAACATGCGTTGTCTGAAAAATCAAATGTTGACAATGAAAAAATGGTTTTACAGCAGAATTGATGAAATTTAACCGCTGATTGAACCAACCCATGACCATCCTTTTCATCATATTTGTTGCACTGCTCTTGCCTTACCGTTTCATCATCCGCCGTGCAAACAGGCAGCTGATGTTCCTGCAACAGTACAATGCAAGCAGGGTTTCATCAGACAAAGCCAGCATCATCATTGCTGCCAGGAATGAGGAAGCGAATATCGGTCAATGCTTAGAATCCTTGCTGGATCAGGATTTCCCGCAAGACCAAATGGAAATCATTGTGGTGGACGACCAGTCGGTTGACCAAACAGCAGCCATCGTAAGAAGCTACGCCAACAGGGGCGTACGGCTGATCAGCCTTGGCAAGTATGAAGCATTTGGAAAGAAAGCCGCGATTGCAAAGGGCATTGCTGCCGCGGCTCATCCAATCATCTTTACCACTGATGCAGATTGCCACTTTGCACCAAGATGGCTCAACACCATGCTATTATTTAGGGAAGACATGGATGCAGTATTTGTGGCAGCACCTGTACAATTCAGGAAAGAAAAAACATTACTTGATCGTTTTCAGTCGCTTGACTTCATGGCCCTGCAGGGAATTACCGCAGCAGGAGTCAGCGGCAAGTATTTGAACATGTGCAATGGCGCCAACCTGCTGTATACGAAAGAAGCTTTTTTAGCCGTCAATGGATTCGAGGGGATTGATCATATCGCTTCGGGCGATGACATGTTGATGATGGAAAAGATTGACAAGGCATTTCCTGGCGGGGTTGCCTACTGTTTTTCCAAAGATGCGATGGTGGTTACCGAACCTGCAGCTTCCTGGTCTGCATTCATCCAGCAAAGGATTCGCTGGTCGAGCAAAGCGAAAAACTATACCAGCTTTCTGATCAAAGCAACCCTGCTGCTTGGCCCTTCATGATCCGCATTGCAAGGTTCTTCAACAAGTCAACATTGATTGCCTGGTTCATCCCCTTCCAACCGCTGCATGCATTCTATACAGTTGTGGCCGGAACCTTTGGACTGTTCTCGAAGTACAGGTGGAAGGGAAGGGAAGTGGGTTGAAGAGGTTGAGGGAGGTTTAGAGAAGTTGAGAGAAGTTGAAGAATTATTCAGTTGATCAACCAGCAACAGGAACGTGACGGTTGAAACTTTCATCAAGAGAAATGAAGGTTTCGGTCCTTTCAATGCCCTTGATTTTTTGCAGTTGATCATGCAATACAAAACGCAATTGCGTGATATCTTTTGCGACCACTTCAAGGAACATACTGTAGTTGCCTGTTGTATAATTCAAGCGCACGATTTCAGGGATTTTCTTCAGGTCTTCTGCCACCTGATCATAAAGGGAACTTTTTTCAAGAAAGATTCCAACAAATGCTGTAATATCGTAGCCCAAAAGCTTTAGGTCAACGTTAAGCCTGGTACCTTTCACGATGCCTATCTCTTGCAGCTTCTTGATGCGCACATGGATTGTGCCGCCTGAAACAAAGAGTTGCTTGCCCAGGTCAGCATAGGAAATACCGGCATCTTCCATCATGATCTGAATGATCTGGAGGTCTAGTTTGTCAAGATTTAATTTTGTGGCCATATCTGGTATCCGTTTTATTACTTTTCAAATATAAGTGCAATTTATTGAATAAAATCAATAAATAAAAAATATTTGTTGAAATATTATCAATAAAACCTGCTTTGACTTAAATTTGCATCAGTTCTTAATCACTGTGGGGTGATGAAATTTTGGCAGACATGCCCTCTTGTCTCGGGGGTGAGGATAACAGGATAAACGTAGTGTAGAGCCGTCTCGCAAGAGGCGACCAGGGTCGACCACTGAACTTTGCGCTACAGCTAACTGCCTCGTGGAGGTTCGATCCCTCCCCCTACAGCAATAAAAAGCTCATAATCAATTGTTTATC
>JAJTFY010000034.1 GCA_021299175.1 Chitinophagaceae bacterium | reverse complement strand
ACCCTGCACCCTTTGCAAAGCCTGACAGATCTTGTTACCATTACTGAATCCTGGAATGCAACAAACAATACATTGGCCAAACCCAAAGTAGTGCTCACCTGGGCGCCGCATGTAAAAGCGCTTCCACAGTGCGTTGCCAACAGCTTTGCACAGTGGGTGAATGCCTGGGGAGAGGCAGATTTTGTGATCACACATCCCAAAGGATATGAGTTGGCCACTGAATTCACACAGGGTGCAACCATAGAATATGACCAAGAGAAAGCATTGAAAGATGCTGATTTTGTTTACGTGAAAAACTGGAGTGCTTACTCCCCATACGGAGCCATGCCACCCTTCGGGGGAGAATGGATGTTAACTAACGAAAAAATCGGGCAAACATGCAATGCAAAAGTGATGCATTGTTTACCTGTAAGAAGAAACATAGAACTGTCTGACGAAATACTGGATGGACCAAACAGCATCATCACACAAGAAGCTTCCAACCGGGTATGGGCCGCACAGGCAGTGATATCATCACTACTTCAATGAACGAAAACAAATTATATATCATCAAAGTCGGCGGTAACATCATAGACGATGCTACCAAGCTCAGTACTTTTCTTTCCTCCTTCTCAACGCTGAAAGGCAAAAAAATCCTTGTGCATGGCGGAGGTAAACTGGCAACAAAACTGGCGGCAGATCTTGCTATTCCCCAGCAAATGGTTGATGGCAGAAGGATCACCGATGCCGAAACGCTGAAGGTTGTCACGATGGTGTATGCAGGACTGATCAACAAACAGCTTGTTGCTTCGCTCAATGCCTTGAATGCTCCTTCCATCGGGCTTTCTGGTGCTGATGGGAACTGCATCACTGCACACAAGCGGGTGCACCCATCGATTGATTTTGGATTTGTAGGAGATGTGGACAGCGTGAACACCAAGCTGATCCTTTCTCTCTTGGAGATGGATCTCAACATCATCATCGCGCCCATCACACAAGACAAAAGCGGTCAACTGCTGAACACCAATGCCGATACCATCGCACAAGAAATCGCCAAGGCAATGGCCAAACATATTCCTGTCACACTTGTCTATTCATTTGAAAAAAAAGGTGTGCTTCAGGACGTAAACGACGAAAACAGTGCCATCCCCGTAATCAACAGTGCATTGTTTGAACAGTTGAAAAAAAACAAGGCCATCTTTGCCGGGATGATCCCCAAACTCGACAATGCCTTTGCTGCATTGCAATCTGGCGTCGAGAAGGTGATCATTGGTGATGCCACAGCACTCAGTGATTTGATAGAAGGAAAAACAGGTACTGCCATATGCTGATAAAAAAATAGCAACATGTCAAACCATCAACATATCACCAACAATGCAATCGATCTCCTAAAGAAAATGATTGCCATCCCCTCCCTGAGCAAGGAAGAAAAAGAGGTGGCAGACCTGATCGAACAATACCTACAAGAAAATGAAATCACCACAGGAAGACTGATCAACAATGTCTATGCACTGAATAAATATTTTGATCCTTCCAAACAAAGCATCCTGCTGAACTCACACCATGACACGGTAAAGCCTGCAAAGGGTTATACAACCGATCCTTTCACTCCAACAGAAACAGAAGGACGCCTGATTGGCCTGGGCAGCAATGATGCCGGCGGCCCATTGGTTTCATTGATCGCAACATTCATCCATTTTTTTGAGAGAAATGACCTTCCTTTCAATATCATCCTGGCAGCAACTGCAGAAGAAGAAATCTCCGGTACAAACGGGATTGAACTCCTGCTGAAAGCTGAAACCTTTTTAGAAAAGTTACATGGCAGTGAAATCATGGGAGCACTGGTCGGAGAACCCACAAAGATGGAGATGGCAGTAGCTGAACGCGGTCTGCTTGTACTGGATGGAACCGTTCATGGAAAGGCCGGCCATGCAGCCAGGGAAGAGGGTATCAATGCCATCTACCTTGCCATGCAAGACATACAAGCCATTGCGGAAATGAATTTTGAGAAAACATCTGAACTGCTTGGAAAAACAACGGTAAAAGTAACGGTCATTGAAACCGATAACAAGGCACATAATGTAGTACCAGCCTCTTGCAAATTTGTAGTGGATGTAAGGGTGAATGAACAATATGGTTTTGACGAAGTGCTTGAACGTTTGAAAGCAAACGTAAAAGCCGAACTGGTGCCAAGAAGTTTCAGGTTGAGATCGAGCATGATTCCCATGGATCACCCCATTGTAAAGGCTGGCAAAAATTTGGGATTGGCCCATTACGGATCCCCTACCACCAGTGACAAGGCTTTGATGTCATTTCCAGCCCTTAAAATAGGCCCTGGTGATTCTGCGAGAAGTCATACCGCGGATGAGTATATTTACATCACAGAGATTGAAAACGGCATCAGCGGTTATATTCAATTGCTTGAAGCAACCATTTCCGTTTACTGATATACCCCAATACATTACCATGAAACTTTGGAGCAAAGACAAAACATCAACTGCAGCACAAATAGAAGCCTTTACTGTTGGGAGAGACCGCGATTTTGATGTTCAAATGGCCCGATTTGATGTGGAAGGATCCATCGCTCATGTAACCATGTTGGGTGAACAGGGACTGATGAGCAAAGAACAGTCTCATTCACAAATAGAATTCATGCTCACTGAACGCATCGGTGATGTCGGAAAAATGATCCATACCGGCAGGAGCAGAAATGATCAGGTGGCTGTAGACATCAAGCTTTTCTTGCGTTCATCCATTATCGATATCAAAAACGAAATGGAATCGCTTTTTGACCTTTTGATCCAAAAAAGCAATGAGCACAAGGATACGTTGATTCCAGGTTATACCCATCTTCAAATTGCCATGCCATCATCCATCGGACTCTGGTTGGGTGCATATGCGGAGAGTCTTGTTGATGACATGGAGTTTGTTGCTGCTGCTTTCAAAGTGGCCAACAAAAACCCATTGGGGAGTGGCGCTGGCTATGGATCCTCTTTCCCGCTGAACAGGACCCGCACCACCGCTTTGCTGCATTTCAATACCCTCAATTACAATGCAGTGTATGCGCAAATGAGCAGGGGAAAAACGGAAAAGCTGACCGCGATGGCTTTGGCATCTGTTGCTGCAACGCTGAGCCGCCTTGCAATGGATTGTTGTTTGTTCATGAGCCAGAATTTTGGCTTCATCCATTTTCCTGATGAACTGACCACTGGCAGCAGCATCATGCCCCATAAAAAAAATCCTGATGTATTTGAACTGATCCGTGGCAAATGCAACAGGATCCAGGCAATCCCCAATGAACTTACTTTGTTGATCAACAATCTTCCTTCAGGTTATCACCGCGACATGCAACTCACCAAGGAGATCCTTTTCCCTGCCATGGAAGAATTGCGTGCTTGCATGGAGATGATGAAACTGATGTTGAATGCGCTGGGTGTCAGGGATAATATTCTCACCGAAGAAAAATACAAATACCTGTTCAGTGTTGAAAAGGTCAATGAACTGGTCAACCAGGGCATTCCCTTCCGGGATGCATATGCACAGGTGGGCAACATGATTGATCAGGGTACATTCAGTTTTGATGCCACGCAAAAACTGAACCATACCCATGAAGGAAGCATTGGCAATTTGTGTTCAGCAGAGATCAGTGCACAGATGAAGGCCGTTGCTGCTGCAATCAAGATCGGATAAGGAGATCATGTTATTCTTTCCCTTTCCAACGCAGGGTCCGAATCAGGTGTTTGATGTCCTCTTCCAGAAAATCACTGACCACGGAAATGGAATCTGCATTGGGTGAAGCATCAAAATACAGTGCACCGCGGAGAAAATGACGGGCTGTATCAGCAATGTAGAATTGCTTAGATGTTGCCGCCTCTCCTGCCACATAAAAATAAACGCCAGTGGAACCATTTTCTGTTGCAAAAGCAGAATCAATGATTCCACTGGCCTTAATGGTATGCTTGTAGGTCATTTTATAGGCCTCTTCCCGCAGGTTTTCAAAACTGTTGCTCACCACTGAATCTTTGTAGCCATTGGACGTTTTGACTTTGTATACAGACCTGCCATTGATGGATTTATAGCTGAGGTAGATCCTGCCCTGGAACTGATCGAAATTGACATTGATCCAATATGGATTGTTACCAGTGCTATCTGCTTCTTTTGAAATATTGGCATAGACAGGATATTCAAAAGCATAGGGATAACCCGGTTCACTGAACTCCTTGTATGCCCGTTGGGGAAGGTCTATCTTGAAATAACTTCTTGGCTTAGGCGTATAATCGCTGTTGCAGGCAAAGATGAATGCAACCAATACAAACAGCACCGATCCGGTGAGAAATTTTTTCATGAAAAGATTTATGGCTGCGGAGCAGTGATGGTAATCTTGATCTTGTGTATGCGGTTCATGGCAACCTCAAGCACGGTGAAGGTGAAATCGTTTGCCACCAGCACCTGGTTCAATTTGGGAATCTCTCCAGCAAGTTCAAGCACAAGGCCTGCAACAGTTTCACTATCACCCCTGATGGCATCAAAAACCCTGTTGGGAAGGTTCATCAGCTTACACGCCTCATTGATCATCATTTTCCCTTCAAAGATGAAATTGAATTCGTCAATCCTCATGTTGGCGGATTCTTCATCATCATATTCATCCCTTATTTCACCTACGATCTCTTCAAGGATATCCTCCATGGTGATGATACCATCAGTTCCGCCAAATTCATCCACCACAATGGCAAAATGGGTCCTTTTCTGCTGAAAGTCTTTCAGCAGATCTTCTACCAACATTTGTTCATGGATAAAAAATGCCGGACGGACCAGGGGTTTCCAATCAAAATCATCCGCCTTGTCCAGGTGTGGGATAAGGTCCTTGGCATGAATCATTCCCGCAATATTGTCAAGGTTCTCATTGAACACGGGAAACCTTGAATACTGCTGATCAGCGACCTTTTTTCTGAGTTCTGAAAAAGAGATGCTCGCCTCAACACCCTGCACATCCAACCTGCTGCGCATCGCTCTTCTAACAGTAATATTTCCAAACTGGGCAATGCCCTTGAGCATGTTTTTTTCTTCCACTGAACCTCCGTCTGCTTCCCCCAATCCCATGGCCTGATCAATCTGTTCCAGCCTGGTGCGCATGTCATTGTTCCTGCCCAGGGCCAATTCAATTTTATCTGATATGCCAGCCGTCCATTGGCCCAAGCGGCGAAACATCACGGCATTCAACCAAACAAAAAAAGATGAATAGTATGCAAAGCGAATATGGTTATTGGATGCCCACACTTTTGGCAGCAATTCTCCAAAAAGCACAATAGTGACAATGGCAATCAGCATGCGGATCAAGAACAAAAGAAAACCAGTGGTTTCGGGCAGCATGTCATCCTTGACAAGATAATTGCACAACAGGATGATCAACATGCGAAAAACCATGTTCCCCACCAGCATGGACGACATCAGTAAACGCGGTTCCTGCAGCAATTGAAGGATTCTTGTGGATGCAGGATATTGACGGGTACGCAGGTTTTTCAATTCCCGGTAGCCCAGTGAGAAAAATGCTATCTCCGCTCCTGAGTTCATGAATAACATCAGGATAGAGGCCAGGAGCAGGATAGGAAGAACGATCATTGGTCAAAATTACAAAAATTGAACAAGATGCTGTTGATCAGCGGATGGTAGTTTGATAACGGGTGATAAGACGGGGGAAAGCCAATTGATTGATGGATGAAATATCCATCCATTGGTAGCCTTCTGCTTTTACCAAGGCTGAGCAGCGCAAATGGGTAATCCTGCATCGGATTTTTTGGTGTGTCAGTTGATGAATCATTTCCGCTGAAACTGAAAGCAATGCTGTCTTTTCTTTTTTTACGCCCAGGTTCCAGAAAGACCAGGACTTCAATTCCCGCTCATCAACAGGCTCATCCGTTTCTTTCAAAATGAATTCAAACAAATCCTGCCAGATGTCTTTTCCTTTTCGCTGCCTTACCAGTTGTTTGCCTTTGGATTCGAGGATCAGGTAATAAAAGAATCTTTCTCTCTGCTTGATTTTTTTTGATTTAACCGGCAGTTGGTCAATTTTCCCTGTCTCAAAAGCCAGGCATTTCCGTTGAAAAGGACATGTACCACAAATGGGTTGACGCGGTTTACACACTGTAGCCCCCAGGTCCATGATGGCCTGGTTGTACAAGGCTGGATCTTCTGTGTCGAGCAACTGCTCTGCCAGTTGCTCGAGGGCTTTTCTGCCGGCAGGAGTGTCAATTGGCGTTGAAATACCAAAGACCCTGGACAATACCCGGAGTACATTCCCATCTACCACGGCCAGGGGAAGGCCAAAGGCAAAAGAGCCAATAGCAGCTGCTGTATAGTTTCCAATGCCACTCAGGGCCAACAACCCTTCTTTAGAGGCAGGAAAATGGCCTGCATGATCAAGACTTATTGTTTTTGCCGCTTTGATCAGGTTTCTGCAGCGGCTGTAATAGCCCAGCCCTTCCCAGAGCTTAAACACCTGATTATCAGGTGCCTTTGCCAGCGCATGTACATCAGGGTAGGTATCGATGAACCGGTTGTAATACGCAAGGCCCTGTTCAACCCTGGTTTGTTGAAGGATGATCTCACTGAGCCATATTTTGTAAGGATCTTTTATTCCTTTCCATGGCATTTTTCTGTTGTTTTCTACCAAATGCCATTTTTTCAGGGCCTTTGAAAACCACACTTTATGTTGTTTTTCAACCACTTATATCAATTTATTTTTGGTAAAAAGAAAAATTATGTGCAATTTTAATAGAGCCCAAGGCGTTCTAGGGCTTGAATTGGTACATAAAATGTTTAAGGATTTACATCAAAAGTAAAATAAATAAAATCCGAAACTTTTAAAAACAAACCAAAATGAGAAAAGCCGACTTGATTAATAAAATTGCTGAAAAAACCAATATCCCCAAAGTGGATGTATTGGTCACCCTCGAGACCATGTTCAAAGAGATCAAAGCCACCTTGTCAAAAGGCGAAAACATCTACATCCGTGGGTTTGGCTCATTCATTACCAAGAAAAGAGCTGCAAAGATTGGTAGAAATATCAAACGCAATACTGCTGTTCAAATACCAGCCCATTTCATTCCTGCCTTCAAACCTGCAAAAGAGTTCATGCAGGAAGTTAAAAAACTTGAAATTGATACCATCATCAAGGACGAAGGTTCTGATGACATGGCATAAGGCATTACCTTTGCGCTCTAAATTCTGATCGATGTTGAAAAAACAGCAATGGATCGTGGTTGCTGCCGGGGCAGTGCTGCTGTTCGGTTTATTTATTTTTGGGAAATTTTCGCCATCCCACAAGGAAGCTGCTCCACATGCCGATCATGAGGGGCATTCTGATAATGAAGGCTCCGGAGACGGCACAACTAAACCGTTCGAAATCAATGCATTCATCAGTGAATTAAAAAAAGACCTTACCCCAAACCAATCGGCATACCTTACTGGTTTGGAAGACGCTTTGACCAGGGGAGACCTTGTTACACAAAGAAAAACCAACTTTCAGGCCTTGTCTGACTTCTGGAGAGACAGTGCAAGGAGCTTCCTTCCTTACATTTATTACCTGGGGGAAAAGGCTAAGTTGGAAAATTCTGAAAAAAACCTCAACTTTGCCGCCCATTCAATGCTGGAAGAACTAAGGGGGATATCGAACCCCGGATTGAAAAGCTGGATGGCAAATGAGGCCAACGACCTCTTTTTGCGCTCCTTGAAAATCAATCCGAACAACGACTCAACCATTATTGGCCAAGGAAGTACGTTCTTTTTCGGTGCTTCCGGAGCTCCGATGGAAGGCATCATGAAGATCAGAACAGTTGCAGAAAAAGATCCTAACAATGTCTTTGCGCAGTTCATGCTTGGTTATGGTGGAATGGTATCGGGACAAACAGATAAGGCTGCAGAACGATTCAAAAAAGTAATCGAACTGGACCCTGAAAATACAGAAGCTGTTTTTCTTCTTGCAGAGCTCTATGAAAGGGCTGGCAAAAAGAAAGAAGCCGTGGAATGGTACGAAAAGGGGCTGAAAAATGTGAAGAATCCGGAATTGGTGAAGGCCCTTGAAGAAAAGATTAAAACATTGAAATAATTATTAACAACTAAACTGACTCTGACATGCCTTGTGGTAAAAAAAGAAAACGTCATAAGATAGCAACGCACAAACGTAAAAAAAGATTGAGAAAGAACCGTCACAAGAAAGGGAAGAAATAAACCTTTCTGTTCTCAGTCATAATTGAATCATGGTGCATTGCGAAGAAATCTATTCTTGGCAATGCCCCTTTCTTTGTTTGCTATAATTCTCAGCATTCGCTTGAATAAAGAATTGATCATAAACTCATCTGCCCAGGGTGTACAGATAGCCCTGTTGGAAGACAAGAAACTCGTCGAGCTTCACAATGAAAAAGCTGACGCCAGTTTTAATGTGGGTGATCTCTATTTGGGTAAGGTCAAGAAACTCATCCCTGGTCTCAATGCAGCATTTGTTGATGTTGGCTTTGAAAAGGATGCTTTTCTGCATTATACCGATTTAAGCCCTTTTGCAAAATCCTTGCTTAAGTTTACACAGCTCTCCATCAATTCTCCAGCCGCCTCTCAACCTGATTTTTCAACGTTTACCGTTGAGGCTGAAATTGTAAAGACTGGTAAAATCAATGAAGTGCTTGGCCAGAAACCCAATGTATTGGTACAAATCCTCAAGGAGCCCATTGCAGCAAAAGGACCAAGGCTGAGCTGTGAAATTTCTCTTCCTGGTAGGTTTGTGGTGATCACTCCTTTCAATGACATCATTGCCGTCTCCAGGAAAATCCATTCAGCAGAAGAAAGAAAAAGGCTTCAAAAAATCATTGAGGCCATCAAACCGAAAAATTTTGGGGTAATCGTCCGCACAGCTGCCGAAGGCAAAAATACTGCTGAACTGCATGAAGACCTCAATGCATTGTTCAGCAAATGGAAATCCATTCAGCAAAACCTCAGCGGTGCAGTTGCCCCGGCAAAAATCCTCAGTGAACAGACAAAGGCCACCAGCATCCTCAGGGATTTGCTCAATGCCGATTTTAATAAGATTGTGGTGAATGATAAGCAGATCTATGCAGACACCAAGGCCTATATTCAAAAGATAGCGCCAGACAAAGCAGAAATTGTTTCTCTCTATACAGGTTCAGCCTCTGTTTTTGACCATACGGGCATCACCAAACAAGTGAAAGGCGCTTTTGGCAAAACAGTCAACCTTCCTTCTGGCGCTTACCTGATCATTGAGCATACCGAGGCATTGCATGTGATTGATGTCAACAGTGGCTACAAAAGTGTCAGCAACAACCAGGAAGAGAACGCCCTTCAGACCAACATGGAGGCTGCAGAAGAGATTGCAAGGCAATTAAGGCTCCGTGACATTGGAGGCATCATTGTGGTCGACTTCATCGATATGAAGCTCCCTGAGAACAAGAAGAAGCTTAATGAAGCCATGGAGAACTTCATGAAGATAGACAGAGCAAAACACGCTGTATTGGCGATTTCAAAATTCGGACTCATGCAGTTGACCCGTCAACGGATGAAACCCGAAATGAACATCAATACGCAGGAGCAATGCCCTTCATGTCAGGGAACAGGTAAAATTTCTTCTACCCTGGTGCTGGAGGATGAAATTGAAAAAAATATCAGCTACCTCAGCGAGCAAAAACACACATCACTCACTGTTGCAGTCCACCCGATCCTTTATGCCTATCTCACAAAAGGAATCATCTCCAAGCGCCGCAAATGGGCCTGGAAATACAAGATGAGGATCAGCCTGATTCCGGATACAACCTACCACCTCACAGAATTTCACTTTTTCGATACACACAAAGAAGAGATCAGACTCTAAGCAAAATCCATGAATGGTTTAGCATAAACCAATCGCGGCTGCATGCAAGGAATGAATCAACTTTGAATGTGGCTACTCCAGCTTTACACTGATCAAAGCGAAGATGCATTGGGAGTAAAGCACCTCATATCCCATCCACCTGATATGTTAAAGGCTGCCCAATCGAGCAGCCTTCAACATATTCAAAAGGATGTACAGGTTATCAATTATACCCCTGGTTTTGCTTCATTTGCGGGTTGGCACGCATTTCCACTTCAGGTATAGGCCATACCCATCTGTGGCTGGTAGATGGGAGACTTGTCTGAACGTTGGGATTGGGATTACCCGTGCGCGTGAGCGGTCTGCTCACCACCCTAGTGGAACGCTTAAGATCGAACCAGCGATGGCCTTCAAAAGAAAGTTCACGACGGCGCTCTGCAGCGATCTCATTGACCAAAGCAGCTCCAGAAAGGTTTGTATGTGTATAGGGGCTGATACGCGCTGACTTTAGAGTAGAAAGATCAGCATTGGCTGCAGCTGCATTGGGCGTAGCTGAAAGCGCATTTGCTTCCATACGGATCAGGTACATTTCAGCAACACGGAAAACTTTGAAATTGACCAAGTTATCAGAAGAGCTACCCTTTCCCCTGAACTTGCCGATGCCCCAGTTATTGTTACCGCCCGTTGCATTACGGACGAAATAATAGGTGGAGAAGCGGATATCCCTCGAAACACCTGTACGGATAAAACCAGTGGTATCGTAGGTGGTGACGAAAGAAGGTAGAACACCAAAGGTATTCCTGCTGGCCCTGAAACTCATGAGCTCAGCACTGGGAAAAGGGCTTCCGGGATCACCGGCATTGTTCTGAATGGCCCAGATTACTTCATCCAAGCGGCTGTCGTTCCAGATACCTGCGAAGTTTGCGCGGGTAGCCAGAGGGAATTGGCTGATCACCAAGGTTGACTGCTGAACGGCTGTGGCGTAATCCTTTGCATACAAGGCTACTTTTGCCAAAGCTGCACGGGCTCCCCAGATGTCGATAAAACCCCTGCTGGTTCCAGAGTTTACTGCAGCATCCACATTGCCAAGCAGGGTAATTGCTTTGGTAAGGTCATTGTAGATGCTGTCGTAGACCTGACGCACTGGCAAACGAGCCGGGAAAGTGATCTTGGTATCTGATTTGTAGGGGATACCTGCACCGGTGCTGGTTCTGTCGATATTGTCTGCATAGGCTTTCAAGACATCGAAATGCGCGATGGCCCTGGCAGCAAGTGCTTGACCGAGTATCCTGTTGTAGAGACGCTCGTTCTCACTTTTTACATTGTCAATACCATTGATGATGTAGTTGGACTGCAGTACGACATTGTAAGGGACACGCCACATACTGGTGAAAAATGTACGCTGACGGTCAGAGGCATCGTAGAGCCAGTTGTGCACCTGGTTGAAGTTGACCAGTGACTCAGTGGTCTCATAGCAGTCGTCTGTAAGTACATCGGTCACCATGGTATATCCGTTATAGTACTCAGAGGAAGCAAATGAGCCATATACACCAGACAGCTGCCTGGAGTAAGAGGCAAGATCAGTAAACGCATTGGTCGGTGTCAAACCGAACTGGTCGCGGAGCTCAAGATTTTTCTCACATGAACTCAGCAGGAATGAAGCTCCTGCGAGAAGCCACAATCCATATTGTTTGATTTTTATTTTCATACTACTTTTTTTTGTTGGCGGCCTGTGGCCGTTGACATGATTGGTTATTGGTGTGTGACTAACGTTTGCTTGATCATAGACCAAACTTCAGTCCAGCCTGTACAGTCCGCAGCGCAGGATACTGTGCACCGCTCAAAGAAGAAGATGCGAACTCTGGATCACGTCCTACAAATTTGGTGAATGTAAGCAAGTTGGTTCCCGAAACGTAAAACATTACGCTGCGCATCTTGGCCTTCTCCACTATAAATGCAGGCAGTGAATAAGAAAGGGTGACAGCACGCAGACGGATAAAGGAATTGTCCTCCACAAATCTTGTGGTGTTGGACACAAATACATTATCCGGTCTGGGGATCTTGGTCACATCACCTTTTTTCTTCCACTCTGTCAACAGGTCAGCATTGACATTGTCCATGTAATAATCAGGATTCTCGATGTTGTTGCGCTCGTTGTTGTAAGCCTTTTGGCCACCGAAATAACTGAATTGTGCATTGAAGGTGAGTCCCTTGAAAAACAGGTCCATGCCAAAGCCGCCAAAATACAACGGATCGGAATTGCCTACGATCGTGCGGTCATTCTGGTTGTAAGTCTCTGTGGTGGTACCATCTAGCTTACGGTACAACGAATTACCGTTGTCAGGATTCACACCGGCATATTCAACCAAAAACAGTGACTGTACAGGTTTACCGACAATACGGGCGATGATACCTGAAACGATTGTATCACGACCAGCCAGGCGAACAACCTGGTTTTTGTTGTAGGTAAGGTTGCCATTCACCGCCAACCTGAAATCACTCTTGCGTATGATATCATAGTTGATGCTGAATTCAACACCGCTGTTTCGGACAGCACCCACGTTGGTGGTCAGTGTACTGAATCCTGTTGTCCTGGAAAGCTCTGTGGGCAGGAACAGGTTATCTGTTAATTCATTATAGTATTCAATGGCACCGGTAATTCTGCTTTTCAGAAAACCATACTCAAAACCGGTATTCAGCTTTCTGCGCTCTTCCCATTGCAGATCGGCATTTTGCAGTCCTGATATTGTTGAGCCCTGAGTTGCGTTGTAGAGACGCCCTCCAACTAACCCCTGTGCTTCATATGCGCCGATACCTTCCTGGTTACCTACGGTACCATAGCTGGCCTTGAATTTGAGCAGGTTCAACCAGCTGGATGTGCTGTTCATGAATTTCTCATCGCTGATAACCCAAGCTGCACCTACACCACCAAATGTGGCATAGCGTTTGTCGGCACCAAAACGGGATGAACCGTCACGGCGGACATTGGCTGTTAAAAAATACTTGTTACTGAATCCATAGTTGAGCAACCCAAAATAGGACTCGATGGCTGACTTGACACCCCCTGCGCTGATACGAGGGATGAGATCAGCACTGTAGGTGGCTCCAGCTTCATTGCGGAAAGGAGACTCGAGCAAAAATACAGTACGGCCATTGGAGTTGGTACTCAGGTCCACTGTCTCATAATAGGCACCCACATCCAGGGTATGCTCACCGAAATCTTTTGAATAGTTGATTGAGTTGGTATTGGTTGTTCTCTGTACCTTAGAGAAACTCCGTCCAAATGAACTGGTCCTGAATCCGGATGAACTCCCTGAGGCTGGTTTTGGATTGAAACCACCGGAATAGGAGAGACGGTCTACAAATCCTTCGAAGTCCTGTTGGCGGTAATCTAAACCATAGACTGTTTTAAGGCTCAGTCCGTCAACGAAAGGTACTTGGTACTCAGCGTTGGCACTGACCACAGCGCGCAAATCATTCCTCTTGTTGGTATTCCAATACATTTCTGTTGTAGGAATAGGCTGGAAGGTTTCAGATATACGGGGACGGGTGACTGTTGAGCCTCCTGAAACAAAATTCCCTATAGCATTGTAGCGACCGGGCACGAAAGTCTTCTCGTATGGGTTGGTCCAAAGACCTGCGTTTAGCGGAGCACCAATAGATGTGTTTTCCTCAGAAGTATTTCTGATGCTGGAAGTGGTTCCAGTTGCGTTGATGCCGAAATTGAAGTTACCGGCATCCTGTGTCAGGTTGAACCTTCCGGTGATACGATCGAATCCAGTATTGCGAACTGTTCCTTCCTGAGTGAAATAGTTGATGGAGGTGAAATACTTAGTCTTGTCTGTACCACCCGATGCACTGGCGTTGACACTGTTGGTCTTGCCGACCTGGGTGATCTCATCGAACCAATCGGTATTTATCTTACGCAGCGAATCGATTGTAGCCTTGGAATAAAATTCAAGGGAGGTACCACCGCGACGAAGCTCATAATCGATTTTTTCATCAGTGGTCATCAGCCTAATGCCGTTAAAATCAGGCAGGCTAGACCATCCTTTGAAAGCATCCACTTCAAAACGGGGTTTACCTGAGGAACCACGCTTGGTAGAAACAACGATAACACCATTTCCACCACGTGAACCGTAGAGGGAAGTTGCCACCGCATCTTTCAATACAGATACGTTATCAATATCGTTGGGGTTGAGCTGAGCGAAATCAGCAGCGGTGATCTGCACACCATCCACAATGTAAATGGGTTCTGTACTTCCGTTTATAGAGCCCCTACCGCGGATGATTGCACTGCCGCTTTGTCCGGGCTGACCGGAAGTTGCTTTCAGGATCAAACCTGGCGTTCTACCCTGAAGGGCCTGATCAAATGATGCAATGGGGGTAGCCGCGATATCAGCACCCTTGACCACACCGGCTGAACCTGTAAAACTTCTCTTCTGCGCGGAACGGTAACCCGTTACGACCACTTCAGACATGTCAGCACCAATTTCATCCAGTTGGATATTGGAGGCATTGGAAGCAGCTACCTCAACTGATTTGTATCCGGTGTAGGATACTACCAGGGTGGTCCTGCCCGGAGGAACTGTGATGCTGAAATCACCCTTTTCCTTGGCAGCAGTGCTGATGTTGGTACCCTGTACCTGAATGGTTGCACCAGAAAGTGCGCTACCTGTTTTCCGGGAGCTTACCTTTCCGGTAACCACTTTTTGAGCGAATGTCGCCTGTGTAAGGGCGAACATCCCAATGGTTAGGAATAATACTAGTTTTCTCATATTTTTTGTTTTTAGTTACAACAGCAAATTTAATGATTTGTTAAATTTAAAACAGCTTTGTAAATAATAATGTAGGTTTTTGATAGAATATACCCCCATTTTATAGTTCCTACCCCCTATTCTCCAGATAAACTAAGATGCATTGTAGGAGCGTTATACGTGAATTATTCCTGAGCATTTGCGCTGCAACCTCCCTGCCATGCATGCCGTTTCTGAGGCCAACAAGGCCGTATCAATTGAAATTGGCCCTCAACTGATGATACTGGCTTCTCGATGAGGCCAAAAAGGATGGAAACGAAAAAACAGATCACATAGTATTGATTTTCTGACATTTACGTTGCATTTTCCCTAAGACTTGGCTAAATCCTGCAAAAATTTATTTTGTACTGTGGGAGCAATTTGTAATTTAGTGTCAGAATTTAATGGGTTAGTAAGTACAGGGGATTGGTTTCTACCAATCCCCTATTTTTTTGATGAAAACACAACTTTCACAGTGTGTTAATCCCGTTCATAATGCTCTACTCTTGATTACCTTTATTCCATGAGCAAAATCAAAAAAGCATTTTTTTGCAAGAGTTGTGGCCATGAATCACCAAAATGGTCGGGTAAATGTCCTGCCTGCAATGAATGGAATACATTGACAGAAGAAATCATACACAAAGAAACTCCAGGTAACAAAGCATCCTGGAAAGAAACCACGCCGGGCAATTCAAAAAGCATTGAATTGAATGAAGTCATTTCGAGAGAGGAAGAAAGAATCGTAACCAAAGACCAGGAATTGAACCGTGTCTTGGGTGGTGGAATTGTTCCAGGAAGTCTTGTGTTGGTGGCAGGAGAACCCGGCATTGGGAAGTCAACTTTGTTCTTGCAAGACGCTTTGATGATGCATGATTTGAGAATCCTTTATGTAAGCGGAGAAGAGAGCGAGCAACAAATAAAAATGCGCGCCAATCGTATCAATGTAGCACATGATGCATTTTATTTACTTACTGAAACATCGACCCAGAGCATCTTTCAGGAGATCAAAAAAATAAAACCACAGCTGGTCATCATCGATTCCATCCAAACACTGCAATCGCCCTACATCGATTCTTCCCCTGGTACCATTTCACAAATCAGGGAATGCACAGCGGAGTTTCAACGTTTTGCCAAAGAGACACAAACACCTGTTTTCCTTATCGGACACATTACCAAAGATGGAAGCATTGCAGGCCCAAAATTATTGGAACACATGGTTGATACCGTATTGCAATTTGAAGGTGATCAGCATTATGCTTACCGGATTTTGCGTACCACTAAAAATCGTTTTGGGTCAACCGCAGAACTGGGAATTTATGAGATGACTGGGACGGGAATGAAACCAGTGATGAATCCATCAGACATTCTGATCAACCAAAAAGAAGAACAATTGAGTGGCATTGCTATTGGTGCAACCATGGAAGGATTGAGGCCATTGCTGATTGAAGTGCAGGCATTGGTTACCCCTTCCGTATATGGAACACCTCAACGCACAGCGAGTGGTTTTGATTTAAGAAGACTACAGCTTTTATTGGCGGTTCTTGAAAAAAGGGGCGGATTCCATTTTGGAACCAAAGACGTTTTCGTCAATATTGCCGGTGGATTGAAAATTGAGGACCCAGCCATTGACCTGGCCATGGTTTTTGCTTTACTGAGTTCTTATGAAGATGTTCCCCTTTCACAAAAAACCTGTTTTGCCGGCGAAGTGGGATTGAGCGGAGAAATCAGGGCAGTGAACCGGGTTGATCAACGGATTTCTGAAGCAGAAAAACTTGGATTTGACAGCATCGTCATCAGCAAGTACAATAGAAAAGCCGAACCGCACAAGGGAATCAAGACCATCTCCGTAGCATTGATTGAAGAGGTCTATCGAACGATATTTCAGTAAAGCCAACGACATGGTAAAAGCATGGTACGATGCTTTGTTGCATGTATTCTATCCCTCCCTGTGTTATGGCTGCAACAATGAGCTGATCCAGGGTGATCAGTTTATCTGTCTTCAATGCCAGACTGAACTGGGCCGGACGCAATTTGAAGACATCAGGAATAATCCCGTTGAAAAGCTATTTTGGGGCAGGGCTGACATTCAATTTGCAGCGAGCACATTCTATTATATAGACAAGACTCCTTTACAGCAGATCATCCATCATATTAAATACAAAGAAGAAAAAGAACTGGGTATCCATATGGGTGAAATCATGGGGTTTCATGGATCAGGCCTTTTCAAAACATATGAAACTGATCTCTGCATCCCCATGCCATTGCATCCCAAAAAAGAATACAAAAGAGGATACAACCAGGCTACGCTGTTGTGTGAAGGGATGTATAAACAGACGGGGATTTCTTATAATGAAAAGGTCCTGGTGCGCAATGAGAACACCAGGACCCAGACAAAAAAATCAAGGATAGAGAGATGGGAAAATGTTGCTGCGGTGTTTGATGTCTGTGAACCTTTGATCATCAAAGACAAACATATTTTGTTGGTGGATGATGTGGTCACAACCGGCGCCTCAACAGAAGCCTGTGTGAACAGGCTGATGCAACATGGGGCAAAAACAGTAGGCATCTATAGCCTGGCTTTCACCCTTTAGGATTATTTAAGGTATGCAGTGATTTCTTCACCCATGGGCTTGACCTTGCTTGGGAATACAGCCAGGAGTGTTCCTTTTTCATCCAAGAGAAACTTGGTGAAATTCCACTTGATTTCAGCATCCATCACACCGTTCTCCGCTTTGCTTGTCAACCACTTGAACAATGGATGAATATCAGTTCCTTTAACAGAAACCTTTTCTGCCATCACAAAACTCACACCATAATTCTTTTGACAGAAATCATTGATCTCTGCATTGGTTCCAGGCTCCTGCCCACCAAAGTTGTTGGCAGGAAAACCAACAATAACCAATTTGCTACCATATGCTTTGTGCAATTGTTCCAATTCAGCATACTGTGGTGTATACCCACATTTTGAAGCGGTGTTGACAATCAATACTTTCTTTCCTTTGAACTTAGAAAAATCAATGGTTTGTCCTTCAATGGATGGAACCTTGAACTGGTGAATGGTTGCGGGGCCTGCAGCAAAAAGTGCAAGGGCTATCATCATGGCTTTGATCATACAATTTGTTTTATTTAGCAATGTAACACTTTCAAAGAGAAAAGGTTGATGAAAGCCTGCTCTTGTTGTCCTTGCGGCGGTATATCATTATCTTTATAATATGTTATTCAGTGAAATCCCCGGACAAGGTGCAGTAAAGGCCAATTTGGTCAATCTTGTGAGCAGCAATAGGCTCAGCCATGCCCTGCTTTTGCTGGGAAAAGAAGGCAGCGGTGCCCTGCAGCTTGCCCTTGCGCTTGCCCAATATGTGGTATGCGAAAAAAACAAGCCGGGAGCTGCTGATGGAGAAGCCTCCTTGTTTGGAGAGCCTACCCTGACAACAACCTTTATGGCAGATGCCTGCGGCGATTGTCCCTCCTGTAAAAAATCTGCAGCACTGATCCACCCTGACATCCATTTTTCGTATCCAACCATCGTGAAAACGGCTGGAGACAAGCCCATTGCGAGCGATTTCATCCAGGAATGGAGAAGCTTTGTTGCCCAAACCCCTTTCGGCAATGCATACGACTGGCTTCAGAGCATTGGGGCTGAAAACAAGCAGGGAAACATTACTTCCAATGAATGTGAAGAGATCATCAGGAAGCTTAACCTCAAAAGTTTTGAAAGCGGTTACAAGATCCTGATCCAATGGATGCCCGAATACCTTGGACTGATAGGCAACAAATTGCTCAAATTGATTGAAGAGCCTCCTGCCAATACCCTGCTCATCTTTGTGGCCCAAGACGAATCGAAATTGCTTGCTACCATATTGTCCAGAACGCAGCTGGTCAAAATCAACCAACTGGAATCAAAAGACATACAGGAGTGGCTGATCAATAAACAGGCTGTTCCGAGAGAAAAAGCATTGTCCATCGCCCCATTTAGTCAAGGGAACATGCGAGAGGCCTTCCAGATATTGCACAACAGCGATGAAAACTGGGAAGAAATTTTAAGGGAATGGCTGAATGCCATCCTCAAGAATGGCCCTGCAGCACAGGTGAAATGGGTTGATGACCATAGCAAACTGGGGAGGGAAAAACAAAAACAATTCCTCGCCTATTTCATTCACCTGCTTTCCAGTGCTGTTCACATCGCCAATGTGGGAACAGCACCTGAAATTGCAGAAAATGAGCTTGATTTTGCCAATCGCTTGCTAAGACTCGCAGCGACTGAACAACTGGAAGCCATCGTTACAGAACTTGACAGGGCTTCCTATCAGGTAGAAAGAAATGCCAACCCCAAAATGCTGTTCATGGCCCTGACCATCAAAATTTATCATATCATAAAGGATAAAGCAGTAATTTTGGTACATTGATATAGATTATGGGATGTAGTTCATGCGGTACGAAAGACGGAAAGCCA
>JAJTFY010000146.1 GCA_021299175.1 Chitinophagaceae bacterium | reverse complement strand
TTCTCAGGACTGATCCATCTTGTTGTGGCCGATGGCTTGGGCGCAGTAAACAGTTCCTGTGCCTGCGTCAGCATGGCCAGGCATTGAAACAAAAAAAGAACAGATAATTTTTTCATGCAGTTTTATTTTAACAACAACCCGCGGGTCCACAACTGTTTGCCGTTGGTCTTGAAGGCTCCCCATTGATAATCTCCTCTTCGGTTGCGTCCCGAATGCCCGATATTTTTACAGTGTAATACAAGGTTTGGCCGGCAAGGGGATGGTTGGCATCCACAATGATATGGTCATCATTTTTCTCCACCACAATGGCTTCTGTTCCGTCGAACAATTGAATGTATTCTCCTTCACTTACAGCAGCGGGGTCTTCAAGATCCTCATTGGATACTTCAATAATAAGACTGACTTCCTTAGGGCCATATGCCTCTTCCGGATAGATCACCACATCAATGACCTGGTCTTGTTTCAAGCCCTCCAATGCACGCTCCAATCCAGGTAGAATATTGTCTGCCCCTGCAAATAATCTTCTTGGGTAAAGCCATCATTGCCTTGCAACAGATTGCCCAATTCATCTTTCAACATATAGTTGATGGATACTACTTTGTTGTTTGTAATGATCATGTTTAAATGGAAATATGGAGTGATTGATCTTTTGAAATCAGTACGGTCTTTTTAAAATGGATGATGCAGTTGTCTCCTTCCTGTTTGAAGGTAGCAGGAATGATTTTGCCTTCCAGCTTCACCACAGGATGAATGACCTTGGCTGTATGTTGTAAAGAAAATTCATTTAGCAAAACTGATCCATACGCAACGGTAAGCTTTGCGTCCAGGCCTTGTTTGTTTTTCTGTTGTGCATAGGTTCCCCATCCTTCTGCAGCAGTGAACGGTGCCTTGAAATTTTCTGCACCCATCCTGGGCGCAAAACGCATCACTGCATTCAATTTCATTGAATGGATTGCGCTTGCCGGCGTGGTAGCGGTCGTGGATCATGCGGGTCAATACAAGCGATTCATCCAGCATGCCTTCAGCCATCATGTGCGCTGCCACCTGGTGCTCGAATCCACTCATGCATTCATGAAAATATCCCAGCTGCCAGGTCATGTTTTCACCATAGGGTTTTGCCTCATTTTTGGGATTGGTATTCATCACCAATCCGCCTTCACCGGGCAATGCATAAGGACGACCGCCCTTGCGTTCCTTGATGTATGGACCAACATCGGGTGTGAAATTGTATTTCCACAAAGCCCGCAAAGCAGACAACGTTTTTTCTTTGTCGATGATCCTGCCCAGGCCGACCTGGTGTGCCCAGCTTTGTCCATAGACCTGATCGATATGACAGGTATTGTAAGATCCGAGTTTTTGACGGCCTTTTATTTCATCGGGGCGGTGGATATAATATTCTCCGTTGAACAATTTCTCGTCCATGTTTTTGCTGCCTTTAACAACATAATCTGCGCAAGCTGCAGCAAATTCCTGATCACCCATTTCAATCGCCATCAATTCTCCTGCCTTTACTGCAGCAATGCAAAGCCCCACCAACCAGGCAATTTCGCCGTCCCAGACGGCATCCAAAGTGTTTTCGATGGGCGTATCTTCCATGCCATCCTTGTTCCGGTCCTGGTTGATGACCCACTGTGTGGCCAATTTTATTTTCGTCCAATTCTTTTGCAGAAAACTCTTGTCTGCACACATCTGGTGCTCCCGGTATATCCTGAGGATCGTACCCGCTTGCCCATCAATGGCAGGACCCTTGATCACTTCGCCACGGTACCACATCATGCCATCTGGTTGAAGAGACAATCCGAGGTCTACCCGTTCTCTGGTATCTCTTTCAATGGAAGGAAAAATTCTTCCCATGGCATGGGCATACTGCCATACATGCATGCAAGTGCCTTCACAACAACCGACCCCTTCCCAGGCATAAAATCTCCCAGACTCAAAACGGTGTGCAGTTGTAGTGGCCAATGTAGAAATATTCAAAAATGTTCTTTCCAAAAACCACCAGGGCAAACTGGAATCATACCAGGTTTTTTTCCATTGCCTGCTAGCTGAAAAAAGTTCTTTCGCATGTGTTGCAACATATGCTGCAACTTCAGCAGCAGACTTGAACCAGGTATTGTAGTATCGCCCTTTGTCTTGAATGGATTTGTGCAATTTTAAATTCACAAAATGCCAGCTGATCACCACCTCTGTTGAGGCGGTTTTATCTGCAGCTATTGTATGTGTTGAACAAACAGCTGCGATCAACTGATCTGCCTTGTTTTTTTCTACAGATGCAGAATTTGTTTCATCAAAAGATGCAGCCTGGATGGGCAACAAAAGATTGGTATTGCAAGTTGATGTTGACGCAAGTGATGCAATGGCCATGCTGCCATAATCTGCAACAGTGGATTGAAGTGCGTCTCCATTGGGTTTGATCGAACAGAGAATGCCCTTGGCATTTTGGTCAGACAATACTGCATTGACACGCAGGTCTGTTTCTTTTGCAGAACGCGGCGCAACCTTGTTTTCCAGCCATCCCAACACATCAACCGTGATGGTTGATGCGCTCTTGTTTTTAATGGTGAAGGAATACACCGTACAAGGCAATGATGAATTTTTTTCATCCAACGGAATGAAAGGTGAAAAAACTTCTGCTGTGATGTCTACGGGCAACTGCTTGTCGATGTACCTGATTTTGGCCATGGGATAGGTGGCTTCAAAAACAATATCCTCCCAATCTGAGGCTTCCATTTTCTTGATGATGGTCTTGTTGCCCATGCGGATCCTGAAAGCAAAACCCTGCTGCAGCGGGCGAATGTCTTTGGCCGGTTGAACATACGCAGAGCCGTCCTGTGACCTTATTTTTTTACCCACGTGCACCGACGAATGCCATTCAATGGTTTTGGGATCAACGCCATTTTGATTGGCATTGAAAATATCCCACAACCATAGTCTTCCATCTCCACCAAGATAGACCGTGCCCGCGTTGATGCCGCCAACGGGCATGCCAATGTACTTGAGTTCATTTCTGGTCTTGATGTACTTGGTAACATACCCCCGTTTAGAAAGCGATTGTATCCAGCTGGGGTCCAGTTTCTTGTCTGTCGGAATATTGTGCAGCAACTCATCCGGTTTAAATGGGCCCGCTATGGCTTTTGCATTGCCTGCATAAATGCCAGCAGCAAAAATACCAGAAGAGCGCAAGAAGTTCCTGCGTTGCATATGTCAATCGTTTGATGCAGAAGTTACAGCATTATGATCAGACTAAACCACCACCAGCTCATAAAATTCTTCTGGCTGCAAATATTTAATAGCCATCGCTTTCAGTTCATCAGCGCTGATGGTCTTGATGGTATCAACAGAATGGTAAAAGAATTTTTCATCCAATCCATTCAAGACAAGGTTCTTCCAACGGGCAATGATGTGGAAAGGGCCATCAAGATCGCCGAGCAGGGTTCCGATCAAATAATTCTTGACAAGCAAGAGTTCTTCTGGATCTATATCGCCTTCGCGGAGTGCCTGCATTTCATTGTATACTTCCTGAACGGTGGCACCACAAACATCACGGCCAGCCTCAGTGCTGATCATCCAGGCCCCGCCGTGGATATGGTTCACAAGAAAACTGTAGATGCCATAGGTATAACCCTTGTCTTCCCGGATATTGTTCATCAGCCTTGATCCAAAAAATCCACCGAACAAGGTATTCAATACCTGTACTTTAGGGAAATCAGGATGATGCCTGGTTGGAAAAGGACGGGCGATGCGTACTGCACCCTGCACGCCTTCAGCGTCATTGATGATGTTCCATTTTTTTTGTTCTGCAGGAACAATGAGATGTTCCGGTGTTTCGATTTGCAATTGATTGAAAGGAAGGCTGCCAAAAAAACTATTCATCAATAATGGATAATTCGCTGGCAGAATCCCTGCAGAAAAAATCGTGCAATGCCCTTGTTGGTAATAGGTGGCATAGTATTGACGGAGTGCTGCAACATCCAGTGCATCATAATCAGACATTTCACTGTACACACCATAAGGGTGTTTAGCGCCGAACAGGAATTCGTCAATTTTTCTTCCCGCTACGAAGTCGCATTTTTTCAGGTTGACTTCCAACTTCTGTTTCATGTTCTGCCTGAAAATATGGAGTTCCTCCTCAGGAAAAATCGCTTCCACAAAAAGTTCCTGCACCAAGGGAAGCAGGCTTTCCAATTGCCTTGACAAACAATGCAGCGTTACCACTGCTGTTTCATTGTAGCAACTGCGGTTGAGATAAGCACCATAAAAATCAACATACTCGTTGATTTCATAGGCCGACTTTTTCGTTGTGCCGTTCTTGATCAGAAAATTGGTAGCAGACGCAATGTTGTTGGTTTTTTCATACCAGTTTCCCGCTTTGAAAATCCACTCGATCTGCACAACCTCTTCTGTTCCTGCATTTACGTTGTATACCTTGACACCATTGTCGAGGCTGAAAATCTCGGGCTTCTTCAATTCAATGGCGTACTCAATGGCATCCTTTATATGGGGCGCTTTGCTTCTGTCTGGCATGGAATGATTTGAATGGTTTATATACTAGTTCTCAGCAAGGTACCAGAGGGTATTGCTGTTGGAAGGCTGCAACACCGCATTGGCGATGCGTTTGAGGTCTTGCACCGTTACGTCCTGGTATTTCTTGAACTCTGTGTTCATTAGTTCGCCATCGCCCAGCAATTCATAGAATGCAAGACTACCGGCCCTGTTCATCACACTCATGTCCTCAAAAGCCATCACGCTTTCTGTTTTGTTCTGAACTTTCTGCAATTCTCGCTCATCCACAATCCCATGCCTGATCTTGTCCAGTTCAGCTTCTTGCATAGTAATCATCATCCAGTCGACTGCACATGTGCCAAGTCTTGTAAATCGCATCAGCAGGCACTTTGCGGTGAACGGTCATGCGCCTTTCTTCATTTTGCTGAGGTTCAATAGGAAGCTCTCTACAGTATTTTTCTCCCGAAGGGATGTCACCAAACCATTTTTCCGCCAACGTCCTGACCTGTTCAGTCGATACATTTCCGGCCACCACCAGTATGGCATTGGATGGTGTATAGTGTTTGAAGAAAAACCGTTTTACATCTTCAAGCTGTGCATTTTCAACATGAGACAATTCCTTGCCGATGGTCATCCAACGATAAGGATGTTGCTTGAACGCCAGTTCGCGCATGATATGCCAGACATCACCATATGGCTTGTTGATATAATGTTCCTTGAACTCCTCGCAAACCACCTTGCGCTGCACGTCCAGGCTTTTCTTGCTGAAAGCAAGGCTCAGCATGCGGTCGCTCTCTAACCAAAAAGCTGTTTCCAGGTTTTCGGAAGGAAGCTGGCAATAATAGTTGGTGAGGTCATTGGTGGTATAGGCATTGTTCTCTCCACCGGCAACCTGCAGGGGGTCATCATAGTCTGGAATATTTACAGACCCGCCGAACATCAGGTGCTCAAACAAATGCGCAAACCCTGTTTGCTGCTCGTCTTCGTCTCGCGCCCCCACATCGTACAATACGTTCACCACGGCCATGGGCGTGCTTTGGTCGGTATGCACCAACACTTTCAATCCGTTATCCAGCATGAATCTTTCGAACTTCACCATAACACAAATGTAA
>JAJTFY010000145.1 GCA_021299175.1 Chitinophagaceae bacterium | reverse complement strand
AAAGGGCTATCCTGCGTCCAAACGAAACAAGATTCATGCAGCTTAAGGAGACCAAATCAGTCAAAAACGAATTCACCTGGCTAGACATTACCAATCCCTCCATGGAAGAATTGAAGGGTATTGGGGAGCGGTATGCACTTGACAACCACAACCTCAATGATTGTATGGAGCCTGACCATCTTCCCAAGTTCGAGGAGGGAGAAGCGTTTCATTTCATCATTTTGCGCAGGGTTATTCTCAACAATGCAAAGGGGAATTCCGTACAAGACCTGACCACAAAGATTGCCATCTTTTACAACGAAAAAACCATCGTTACCATACACCGGTTGCCGCATCCCGATGTAGAATCCATTGCTGAACAATTCATCAGCAACGGGAAAATAAACGCTGTTCATCAGTTGTTGTTGAAAATCATTTCCAGGGTTCAGCACAGCTACTCAGTATATTCCAACTTGCTGAACACACAGATTGATGAATCAGAAACCGGATTGTTCATTCGTAAAACTTCAGTGGGATCAATCGAAACGCTGTATATGCTGAAACGGCGTACCAGCCTCTGCAGAAAATTATTGCTATTGACAGGAGAGGTGGTAAGTGCTGTTCAGCACCGCCAGAAAAAATCCTATGAATTACAGGATATAAGGGACACCCAGACCAAACTTCAGTTGTTCTTCGATCAGTTGAACGAGGATTCCCAAAACCTGATTAGTACATACATGTCGTACAGCGCCCAGAAAACCAATGAGGTCATGAAGGTGTTGACCCTGTTCTCCGCCTATTTTCTTCCACTTACGTTCATCGTTGGCATATATGGCATGAACTTCGATAACATGCCGGAACTGAGATACCGATATGGTTATCCCATCATCATGGTACTCATGCTCCTTATTTTTTTACTCATTTTCTTTTGGTTCAAAAGGCGAAAATGGCTTTAACGAGGGAGTAGGCCTGATGATTTCATCAGCATCAATTCCTCTTGAAAGCTGTATTCCATTGCCCAACCCATACCCTCGATGGAAATTAACAAGCCAAAACCAAGGATGTTAGCCATTTTTTCCGGAAATTTGCATTCCCTATTGAATTTATTCAACCCTTACTCAACAATATTGAAAAATGAGCAGTAAACCTACAACCCTGTTTGATAAAGTATGGGATGCGCATGTGGTAAGAGATATCCAGGATGGTCCTGATGTTTTTCTTATCGACCGCCATTTCATCCACGAAGTGACCAGTCCTGTTGCGTTCCTTGGACTCAAGAACAGGAATGTCAGTGTGATGTTTCCTGAAAGGACTTTTGCCACTGCAGACCACAATACTCCAACCATCAACCAACACCTTCCGGTGCAGGATCCCCTCTCGGCCAACCAGCTGAAGGCGCTTGAAGAGAACACCTCCAAGCACGGCATCTCTCATTGGGGATTGGGCAATCCGAAAAACGGTATCGTGCATGTGGTTGGGCCTGAGAATGGTATCACCCTTCCGGGCATGACCATTGTTTGTGGTGATTCACATACCTCCACCCATGGTGCATTTGGATGTATTGCTTTTGGTATCGGTACTTCAGAAGTAGAGATGGTGCTTGCTTCGCAGTGCATCATGCAACCTAAGCCAAAGAAAATGCGCATCAATGTCAGTGGCGAAATGCACAAGGGTGTTACTGCCAAAGATGTTGTGCTCTATATCATTTCGAAATTGACAGCAGCAGGCGCCACAGGTTATTTTGTGGAATATGCTGGTTCAGTATTTGAAAGCATGAGCATGGAAGGCCGCATGACGGTTTGTAACATGAGCATTGAAATGGGTGCGCGTGGGGGAATGATTGCTCCTGACGAAACTACTTTCAATTATATCAAAGGCCGCGAGAAAGCACCAACCGGTCAGGCCTGGGATGATGCACTGGCTTATTGGAAGACATTGAAAACAGACGAAGGTGCAACCTTTGATATTGAATACCATTATGACGGTGCCGAAATAGAACCGATGATCACCTATGGTACGAATCCTGGCATGGGCATGGGCATCACGGAGTTGATCCCTTCTGCTGAAGACATCGACGCAGGAAAGGCAAGCTTTGCGAAATCCCTTCAGTACATGGGATTCCATGAAAAGGAGCCAATGATTGGAAAGCAGATCGACTATGTTTTCATCGGAAGCTGTACCAATGGTCGCATTGAAGACTTCAGGGCTTTTGCCTCAATTGTAAAAGGAAGGAAAAAGGCTGACAACGTCACAGCCTGGGTTGTACCTGGTTCGCATGTGGTGGAAGCGCAGATCAGGGAAGAAGGCATTTATGATATTTTGATTGAAGCAGGATTTGAACTGCGTCAACCAGGATGTTCTGCCTGTCTTGCCATGAACGATGACAAGATTCCAGCAGGAAAATATGCTGTCAGCACCAGCAACCGGAATTTTGAAGGCCGCCAGGGCCCCGGTGCAAGAACCCTGTTGGCCAGCCCATTGGTTGCCGCCGCCGCTGCCGTTACAGGAAAAGTTACAGATCCAAGAACCCTGATCGCTTAAATTTATTACAATGGCTTACGATAAATTCACCGTATTAAAGAGTACAGCAGTTCCACTGCCCATCGAAAACGTAGACACCGACCAGATCATCCCTGCCAGGTTTTTGAAGGCAACAAAAAGGGAAGGATTTGGCGACAACCTTTTCCGAGACTGGAGGTACAATGGAGACGATACACCAAAGGCGGATTTTGTGTTGAACAATTCTATTTACAGTGGTAAAATCCTTGTAGGAGGAAAAAACTTCGGAAGTGGAAGCAGCCGTGAACACGCAGCCTGGGCCATTTATGACTATGGATTTCGTTGTGTGGTGTCAAGCTTCTTTGCTGACATCTTCAAGAACAATTCAATGAACATCGGCATCCTGCCGGTACAGGTTTCAGATGCATTTTTGCACAAGATTTTTTCTGCCATCGAAGCCAATCCCAATGCGGAACTGGAAGTCAATCTTCCTGAGCAAACCATTACCATCCTGGCAACAGGAGAAAGCGAGTCGTTCGACATCAACGGATACAAAAAGCACAACCTGGTGAACGGGTTTGATGATATTGATTATTTGCAGGCGATGAGAGAAGAGATCGTGGCCTTTGCACAAAAAAGCCGCTACTAGGCTGCACCTGGAGATATACGATCATGCCTAAATCTACCCGTTATATCGAGATCATGGACACCACCCTCAGGGATGGTGAACAAACCAGTGGCGTTTCATTTTCAGCAGCCGAGAAACTGACGATTGCACAAATCCTATTGACGGAAGTCAAGGTAGACAGGATTGAAATTGCTTCGGCCAGGGTTTCAGATGGAGAATTTGATGCGGTAAAAAAAATCACCCGTTGGGCAAAGTCCAAAGGCATGCTCGGCAAAGTGGAAGTCCTGACATTTGTTGATGGAACAATCTCCATTGACTGGATGGTGAAGGCAGGAGCCAAGGTGCAGAACCTGCTTACCAAAGGCTCTCTCAACCACCTGACCCATCAACTGAAAAAACTGACTATGTTTTTCAGTACCTTGATTTTATAGCCGCCCAACCGGTGAAAAGGGTCATGCTTCCAGATACCCTGGGCATTCTTACACCAGATGAGGTGACTGATTTTATCGGACAAATCATTCCAAAATATCCGGGCATTCATTTTGATTTTCATGGCCACAACGACTATGATCTCGGCACGGCCAATGTATTGGAAGCGGTAAAGTCTGGCGTGCAAGGCATTCACCTTACTGTCAATGGCATGGGAGAAAGGGCTGGAAATGCCCCACTGGCTAGTGCTGTAGCGGTATTGCATGATTTCTTGCCGAAGGTGCGCACGGGAGTTGTTGAAAAATCATTGTACCAGGTGAGCCGGTTGGTGGAAACCTTTTCTGGGTTTCGCATTCCTGACAACAAACCCATTGTTGGAGAAAATGTATTTACCCAAACTGCGGGCATCCACGCAGACGGCGATAAGAAAAATAATCTTTACCACAACGACCTCATGCCGGAGCGTTTTGCGCGCCAGCGAAAATATGCACTCGGTAAGACCAGTGGCAAATCGAATATCGAAAACAACCTTGCGCAACTTGGCATTGAACTCTCCGATGCAGACTTGAAAAAAGTAACGCAAAGGATCATTGAACTGGGCGATAAAAAAGAGGTGGTCACTCAATCTGACCTTCCGTACATCTTATCCGATGTATTGGACAGTAGTTCCATTGAAGAGACGGTGCAGTTTGAAAATTATGTGTTGGTGCAGTTTGAAAATTATGTGTTGACACATTCCAAAGACCTCAGGCCTTCCGTGACCCTTCAAATCAGCATCAATGGAGAAATTTTTGAAGAGCATGCCCAGGGCGATGGCCAATATGATGCCTTCATGAATGCCCTCAGGAATATTTATAAGAAGAAAAAAATGCAACTGGCTGTTTTGACCGACTATGCAGTGCGGATCCCGCCTGGCGGAAAGAGCGATGCCTTTTGTGAAACCATCATCACCTGGGATTACAAAGGCCGTGAGTTCAAGACCCGTGGCCTGGACAGCGACCAAACGGTAGCAGCCATCAAGGCTACACAAAAGATGTTAAACCTGCTCTAAACATTTATACAAATCAATATGAACAAAAATATCCTCATCGTTCCCGGAGACGGCATTGGACAGGAAGTGACAGCAGCAGGCAAGAAGGTGCTCGATAAAATTGCAGAGAGATTCGGACATACATTCACATACGATGAGGCATTGATTGGGCATGTGGCCATTGAGGCAACTGGATCACCATTGCCAGATGAGACATTGGCCAAAATGAAAGCATCCGATGCAGTACTTTTTGGTGCTGTGGGTCATCCAAAATACGACAATGATCCTACCGCAAAAGTAAGGCCAGAACAGGGCTTGCTGAAAATGCGCAAGGAGCTTGGTCTCTACGCAAATCTTCGTCCCATCAAATTGTTTGATGAATTGTTGGATGCCTCCAGCATCAAACCTGAAATTCTCAGGGGTGCAGACATCCTGTTTTTCCGTGAGTTGACTGGTGATATTTATTTTGGGGAGAAGGGAAGAAAGAATGATGGCGATACCGCTTATGATGTTGCAGAATACAGCAGGTTTGAAGTGGAGCGTATTGCAAGAAAAGCATTTGATGCCGCCAGGACCCGCAGAAAAAAAGTATGTTCTGTAGACAAGGCCAATGTTTTGGAGACCAGCAGGCTTTGGAGAGAAGTGGTTCAAAAAATTGCCCTTGAATATCCGGATGTGGAAGTTGAGCACCAGTTTGTGGATGCTACTGCCATGTTGTTGATCAAGGATCCAACCAGGTTTGATGTGGTGGTTACTGCCAATCTTTTTGGTGATATCCTCACAGATGAAGCATCACAGATCGCAGGCTCCATGGGCATGCTGGCTTCAGCATCCATCGGTGATGGTACTGGTGTATATGAACCCATCCATGGTTCAGCCCACGACATCACAGGAAAAGGTGTTGCCAATCCGCTGGCATCCATCCTCTCCGCTGCATTGTTGCTGGATATTTCATTTGGCCTCAAGGCTGAATCCGAAGCAGTGATCAATGCTGTGGATGGTGTATTGAAAGCCGGATACAGGACAAGGGACATCGCTGATGCATCCACCGATGCAGCAATGATATTGGGCACAGATGCCATGGGCGAACAGGTATTGGCGCGTTTATAACCAAAATCAACATATTCAAGGCCCATGATTTGATCATGGGCCTTTTTATTTCCATCAGCCCCTGCATTCCATTCAATTAGGCTGTATTTTTATAGGGTAAATCATTCCAATGAATAAAAATATATTCTGCGTTGCTGCCATGCTGTTGGTAACAACCTTTTCTCTGAGGGCGCAAGAGAACAAGGTTAAGTTGGTGAAAGACAAAACCAACCCTACCGTGCATGTTACCATCAATGGCAAACATTTTACTGACTTCTTTTTTCCTGATACCATTGCAAAGCCTGTACTCTATCCCATCAAGGCACCCAATGGAACCATTATCACCAGAGGGTTTCCGATGACCCCACTTCCTGGCGAGCCCACTGATCATCCGCACCATCTTGGTCTCTGGTTCAATTATGGCGATGTGAATGGACTGGATTTCTGGAACAACTCTTATGATATTCCTGCAGATAAAAAACATCTGTACGGCACTGTAAAATTTGGCAAGATCACAGGCATGCAAAGTGGTGCCTCAGGAAAATTATCATATGATGCAGCATGGCATGACCAGTCCGGTAAAACACATTTAACGGAGCAAACTGGATTTGAATTCAGTGAAATCAATGGGGTTTGGGTGATCGACAGAACCACCACCCTGACAGCTGCCATCCCGGTAGCATTCAAAGACAACAAGGAAGGAGTGTTGGGATTGCGCATGGCGCATGAACTGCAGATCCCAACCAAGACCACCAAGAAGTTTGTTGATGCCAATGGCATCGAAACCACCATCAAGGCGGTTACGGATAGCATTGCCAATGGAAACTATATCAACAGCAATGGTGTGCAGGGTGAGGATGTTTGGAGCAGAAAGGCCAGCTGGTGCATGATGTATGCCAAGATGAAAACAGATTCAGTGAGTGTGTTGATCATTGACCATCCCAAGAACATTGGCTACCCAACCTACTGGCATGCCAGGGGATATGGTTTGTTTGCAGCCAATCCTTTGGGAGACAAGGTATTCACCAATGGAAAGGCAGAGCGCAACCTTTCGCTGAAAGCCGGCGAGTCGATTACATTCAGATACAGGGTTGCTGTTGCTGCCGGAAAAACTGCCCTGCCACAGACAGGCATCACGCAATTGCAAAATGATTTTGCAGCCAAGCCTGTAAAGCTCATGTATGTGGGCTCTTACACAGGCAAAGGCAATCCCGGTATTCAGGTCTACGCCTTTGATCAAACCACAGGAAAATCCTCATTGGTCAGGGAGCACCGCAATCCAAGTGCAGGTTATTTCGCCATCACACCAGACAAAAAATACATCTATTCATTGGGTGAAGAGGGCAACAGGAAAGGATCGGTATGGGCCTATTCCATCGATCAAAAAACCGGCGAGCTCATCAAGCTGAACAGTCAGCCCACCGTTGGTGACGGCCCCTGTTATATTTCGTTCGATCCCAAAACAAGAACCATTTACTGCGCCAACTATTCAGGAGGAAGCCTCACGGTTTTCAAGACAGCTGAAAATGGAAGCCTTCTTCCGGCTGTGCAACATGTTGTTTACAATGGCTCAAGTGTGAACAAGAGCCGTCAAGACAAGGCCCATGCCCATTGTGCGGTGATTGCTCCCGGAGGGAAATACCTCTATGTAAATGATCTGGGTGCCGACAGGATCTATCGCCATACCATCAAGGCGGATGGCAGCATTGAAGAAACGCCCTTGATCTATGCAACAGCACCCGGCGACGGTCCTAGGCATATTGTGTTCAACACTGCCGGCAGCCGCGCTTATTCTATCAATGAGATGAAGGGTTCTGTTGATGCTTTTGTGGTTGAAGCAGCGGGCCTGAAAAAAATCCAGACCATTGTTGCCGATACGGTTCAAACCAAGAACGACCATGGAAGTGGTGCCATCCATCTTTCACCGGATGGCAGGTGGCTGATTGCCTCCAACAGGATCACCAGCAACCAGGTGGTCGTGTACAAGGTTTTGGCGGATGGAAAGCTGGAGAAAAAAAACCATACCGAAGTGGTCAAAAAACCGAGATTTTTCAGGTTTGATGAAACAGGAAAGTTTGTCCTTGTTGCTGGCCAGGATGGAGACAGGGTGCAGGTTTTCGCCTTTGACGGAAAGACTGGTGTGTTGAAAAATACGGGCAACGATATCGAGGTTTTCACACCTGTTGCCATTGAGTTTTATTAATCTTTAGCAGTGATGCCAAACTTGCGACGCGCAGTGCAGCACATCAATGAACATCATCAATAAAAAGAATCATGAGGACCACACTGATTTTTGCCATGCTCTTGCTTTCTGCATATTCATTTGCACAGCAAGAAGTTGATCCCGAGCAACGCCTGAAGGAATTGAACATCCAACTCGGCGCAATGAAACAACCCATTGCCAATTATGTGAAGGCAGTTCAGACGGGCAATCTTTTGTTTTTGTCTGGTCATATTCCGGATGAAGTGCCCGGTAAAAAAACACGTGGCAAGGCAGGATCAGCCCTTACCGTGGATGAAGCAAAAGAAGCGGCAAGGTTGACCGGACTTTCACTGCTTTCGACATTGAAAGCCTATGTTGGAGATTTGAACAAGGTCAAGCGGATTGTCAAGATTTTTGGCATGGTGAATGCCGATCCTTCTTTCACGCAACATCCGATGGTAATCAATGGCTGCTCTGATTTGATGGTGGAAGTTTTTGGTGAAAAAGGAAAGCATGCAAGATCAGCAGTGGGCATGGGTTCTCTTCCGCTGGATGCTGCAGTTGAAATTGAAATGATTGTTGAAATAAAGCACCCATGATGCAGTTCCTGAAAAGATACGG
>JAJTFY010000144.1 GCA_021299175.1 Chitinophagaceae bacterium | reverse complement strand
CGGAGGAGGAGCAACTGGTGGCGCCCAGGAAACAATAAAACACAATGCCAAGATTGCCCCAATGATCAACAGGGTGTAGGCACTGGCTTTGAGGTTTTTTTCATTCTCGAAATTGGGCATAGGAGGGATGAGGGTGAAGGGTTAAGGGATGAGGGTTAAGCGGTGAGGGGTTAGGTTAGACATGAGGAGTGAGAGTTACGGGTTAGGTGTTAAGAGGTAAATTACGTGGGATGTTTACAAAGGTTTAGAGTTTCTTAAAGTTCGAATCTTTTTACAATCAATACCAATTTTTCTTGTTAAAATTCATGTAGGAATCAAATTGTAGATAATGATTTATGGGTTATTCCCTCGCCCCTTGTCCCTTGTCCCTCGTCCCTTCCCCCTTATCCCCACTGCGCAAAATCCTTCTCAAAATCCCCCTTGATCCTTTCCATGGGAGGATTGAAGTAGCCGAATTTAAGGGTTGGGAATTCTTCCCTGATCATCTCCATCATGTTTCTGATCCCCATTATTTCAAATGGTTCTGTGATATCCATTTTTCTGAGATACCAGTCTGGATCAATATTGAAATTCCGCCACTGGATCATTTTGAGATTGGTCTCCTTGATCACTTTGCGCAGGGCTTCATATTCAGCTTCTGTATCTGTCATGCCAGGGAAAACAAAATAATTGATGGAGCTCCAGCCGCCGAATTCATCCAGGATTTTCAGGCTTTCGATGATGTCTTCAAACTGGTAATTGTTGGGTCGGTAATACCTTTCATACCATGATTTCTGCAGGGAATTGGTGCTGACGCGGATCGAGTCCAGGCCTGCTTCACAAAGCGCTCTAACGGCCTTGGGCATTGATCCATTGGTATTGATATTGATGCTACCGCGGGAGGTATGTTTTCTGATCTCTTTGATGGCCACCCGAATGGTCTCCCACATCAGCAGTGGCTCGCCTTCACAGCCCTGACCAAAGCTGACCAGTGGGAAGGGGGCATCTGTAAGATGTGGAACGGTAAATTCCACAATTTCTTCTGGAGATGGTTTGAATTGCAGCCTGTCTTGTGGAGACGTGATCGATTCGGCCTCTGGCTGAAATGAAATACACCCAATACAATTAGAGTTACAGGCGGGTGAAGTAGGGATGGGGCATTCCCAACGGCCAATGAAATAATTTCTTGCTGCGGGGCAGGTATAGGTTCTGCAGCAGGTTTCAGCAAGATGGCTGACCAGCCTGTTGTTTGGATAGGCTTTCAACATTTGCTCTACACCCAGTTCGATTTTTTCTGCGTCATACCCGGCGCATTCCTGGCGAATGTCTTGTTCAATGCGAACAGCAGTGACATAAAATTCTTCTTTGTACCATCCTGCAGCGGTATAGCAAAACAAGGGAAGGGTTTCTGCATCAGTGGCCGTTTCAAATGCTGCAATAAAAGTACCGGTATGGGCAGGAGGAATAAAGGCCGCAACGGCCCAACCCTTATCGCACAAGCGCATATCGCCTGTTTCAACGTCAATGCCGATGCCTTTTCTGCCGGGCAATTCATAGAGGGATCCTCCATCAGGAAGTTTGATCCACTCCTCAACTTCTACAGGAAATGCATCCCAACCAGCACGCCCAATGGCGTATAGCGTTTCATCCTCAAAGATATTTCCCTTTCCGTCAGAATAAAGCAGGTAAGGCGATTGTGAAATAGGCATTTGCAAATTTAAGACTTAATGCGATGAAATAGTTGAAGGGGTTGAAGAATTGGTTCATTATCAAATTACTGTGGAAGTCAGGTTGAAGGGGTTGAAGTGAAGGTTTTATACGGATGTACTGGGGAAGTCAGGTTGAAGGAGTTGAAGAATTTATATTCTTCTTCAACCTCTTCAACCCCTTCAACTTTTCTTCAACCTCTCTTTACAATATGCATTGAACTCATCACACTCCACTTCATACTCATCATCCTCCTCGTCGTCTGTAAAGTGTTGTAAGACTTTATTGTTCTTGAAATCGATGGTTAGCAAATCATCCTTGATGATGACATTGTTCAATTCCGACCAGCTGTATTTTTTGGGGAATAAACCAGTCATTGCAATTCCTGTTTCGGAAAAACCAATTTCCTTGTTTTTATTCAAATTTTTTTCAGCGATTCCTGCCAGGATGAAAAGACTGTCGACATGGCCTGTTTCTGCAAAAAAAGAAAGACCAATCCCAGCACAAACAAGCAAAATGGCAAAGCTGATTTTTTTCTTTTTTCTTTTTTCTACAAAGTTGGATGCCATCAAAGCAATGATGATGAACAACGAGAAAAAGATTCCCCAATCAGTGGGTTCCTGGTAGATGGTGACCAGAAAGATGATGATCGCCAAGACTGACAACAACCAGCCTGTCATTTCGATGGTCTTTTTATTATGGTTTTTCAGCACCACTACATAGTCGTGTATTTTTTGCTTTCCCATCAGATCAGTTGTCGCTCAACATGAGGTTGCACATTTTGAAAAGGACGCGGGCGCCAACATTTTCATCCCATCCGTCTTTACTGGTACCAGTTTCACTGAGGTCAAAACCGATAATTTTTCTGCCACTGGTAAGGATTTTTTTGAAAAGATAACTGAGTTGTTCCATTTCAAATCCTCCAGGGACGGGCGTTCCAGTGTGTGGGCATAGCTTGGGGTCCAATCCATCAATATCATAACTGATGTAGACATTTTGCGGCAGTTGATGGATGATTTCGTCGGTTAGCTGCGCCCAGGTTGATCCCTCAAATTGTCGCTCACGGATCTCCCTCTCAAGATAAGTGATGACACGGAATTCGCTGTCGCAGATATAATTCCACTCTGCTTCACAATAGTCACGGATGCCCAGTTGTATCAGTTTGGTAACATTGGGAAAGCTGTTGAGCACATTATACATGATGGATCCATGAGAATGGTCCAGGCCCTCATAAGACTCATTTTCCTTTCTGAGGAAGTCGTTTTTCAGCAGCATCTTCTTGTCTACAGGCTCCATATAAACGCCTTTCTTCCAACTGTTTTGGAATTGGCTGTCGTAGAGGTCAACCTGGAGACTTGCCCTCAGGATCTGCTCTGGCGCACGGGCCGTTCCACTTTTGAAACTCACTGTGACCTCCCAGGGAACGGGAATGATGATGAGCTCAGCGTTTTCATTGGTATAAGGAAGTCCGAATAGGTTGTTATTCGCAATGCTGACACCATTGGGGTCGAACCGGGAAAGATCTGCGATCATTGTAAGGGTTATTATACTTGTGGGTAAGGCAGGTTTTTTCAGGAAAACGCTGCAAGTTAAAGTAAAAAGAGGATTGCTTTTTGACTAACTTTGCATCCATACAGTTACCATGAAAAAAATGCATATTCTCGGGTTGGTATTGATTGCTGGAGCAATTGCAGCCCTTTTGACCCTGATGGATGATATAAGTACCTACGATTCAATTGCTTCCGCAAGAAAAAAGGAGGGAAAATTTGTTCACCTGATTGCAAAAGTAGATACAAGCAGCGCGGTAATTTATGATCCCATCAAAGACCCCAACTACCTTGCATTTACTGCCATTGATTCTTTGGGTGCCTCTACCAAAGTGGTCTATAAGAATTCAAAGCCCACTGATTTTGAGAAAAGCCAGCGCGTGGTCATGAAAGGATCCATGGTAGGAGAAACATTTGAATGCCAGGAGATCATCCTCAAATGTCCTTCAAAATATACCGATGAAAAAGGCCCCCAGGCACCGCGCATGGTCTCTGAGACACCGATGAAGACAACGGAATAGTGCAACAAAACATTCAAACAACATGATCAAATTTAACGGGGAGCACCTGCTCATAGGACAGATTGGATTCTTTCTAACCTTGCTTGCTTTTTGCTCTGCCATCGTTGCTGCCTATGCCAATTTTAAGGCTGCAGGTGCTAAGGATATGCTCGAGGAGCGTTCCTGGCAGAAGCTGGCCAGGGTTTCATTCATGACAAATGTTGTTGCTGTAATTGGTCTGTTTCTTACCCTTTACTTGATCATCTACAACCATTATTTCGAATACAAATACGCTCATCAGCATTCCAAGCGTAGCCTGGACATGCAATATTTATTGAGTTGTTTCTGGGAAGGCCAGGAAGGAAGTTTCATGCTCTGGAGTTTCTGGAATGCGATGCTTGGTTTGGCCCTGATCAGATGGTCCAGAAAATGGGAGTTTCCTGTGATGACCGTGATGAGCATGGTCCAGTTGTTTTTGGCCAGCTTTTTGATTGGCATTTATTTCTTTGACATCCGCATTGGCACCAATCCATTTGTATTGATGCGCAATGAGTTTCCTGATGCCCCTATTTTCCAGGATGCCGACTACCTTGCCAAATACCTCACTGACGGAAATGGCTTGAACATTCTGTTGCAAAATTATTGGATGGTGATCCATCCTCCCGTGCTTTTCCTGGGCTTTGCCTCCTCAGTTGTTCCCTATGCTTTTGCTGTAGCAGGGCTTTGGAAAAAAGACCATGCAGGATGGGTAAGACCAGCCATGCCATGGGCATTGTTCTGTGCCGGCATCCTTGGACTGGGCATCATGATGGGAGCCGCCTGGGCCTACGAGTCTTTGACTTTTGGTGGATACTGGGCCTGGGATCCGGTTGAAAACGCTTCCATGGTGCCCTGGCTGTTGCTGGTGGCAGGGATCCATACCCTGTTGATTTTCCAGAGCACGGGCTATTCTTTGAAAGCGAGTTACCTGTTCATCTGCCTTTCATTTTTATTGGTTTTGTATTCCACTTTTCTGACCCGCACAGGCGTGCTTGGAGATACTTCTGTACACTCTTTCACAGGAGAAGGAAGTACACTCTATTGGCACCTGATCATCATGCAATTGTTTTTCATTTTCCTTCCCCTGGCTTTGTACTGGAGAGACCGGAAAAATGTTCCGGTGGTGGTGAAGGAGGAAAGCATGAATTCCCGTGAATTCTGGATGTTCGTGGGATCATTGTTGTTGTTGATTTCAGGCCTTTATATCATTGTATTAACCTCTCTTCCTTTTTTCAATAAATTGTTTGGGACGAGCTGGGCAATTGGAAAAGATGTTGAGTATGTCTACAACAGGATCATGATCCTTGTGGCCATCATCATTGGTCTGCTGACCGCCATCACCCAATATTTCAAATACAAGGATACCAGCAGAAAATACATTTGGTCCAAGTTGCTTATTCCTACCATTGTTTCAGTGGTATTGGCCGCTTTGGTCAGTATTTTTGGAGGGATTGATTACGACAATTATGGCGCTGGTTTTCTTGCAGCCATCCATCTTGCCCTCTGGACGTCCATTTATGCAGTGATTGCTAATGCCAGTTATTTGATTGTGGTGTTGAAAGGAAAGATGAAAGCCGCAGGATCATCCATCACCCATTTTGGTTTTGGATTGATGTTGGTGGGCATCCTGATCTCCTCAGCCAAAAAGGAACTCATCTCTGAAAACCGCACGGGCATCAATGTTTCAGGGTTGAAGGATGCAAAAGGAAGGGATGAAAATCCTTTGGAGAACATCACCCTTATCTACAATATTCCCACCCCGATGGGCAAGTACACGGTGACTTATCTTGGTGATTCTACCGAAACCAAAAACAACAAGGTTTATTTCAAGATAAAATTCATCAAAACCGATACTTCGGACAACAATATCACGGAAGAATTTGATGTTACTCCCAATGCGTTTTTGATGAAAGGGGAGGAAGGTACACAGCTTTCATCCAATCCTGGCTCAAGGCATTATTTGTCCAATGATGTTTTTGTATACATCACTTCCTGGTTGAATCCTGATAACGTAAAAGATACCGCAAGCTTTCAATACAAGGCTGTGAATGCCGGCGATACGATTTATTATTCGAACGGATTTGTAGTCGTAGACAGGGTCTTGGCTGCCAACAAACATGACAACAAGGAACTGCCTTTGGTAGACAGTGCATGGCTTTCTGAGCTGACTGTTTATTCTAAAGAAGGACGAAAGTTTCCTGCAACACCTGCCTATTTTGTAAAAGATGGCGGCGCATCCGGTAAGACTGATACCATCATGGAACAGAACCTTGTATTGGCCCTGAACAAACAACCTTCTGGGGCTGTAGAGTTGGGTATCAAGGAGTCTAATGCAGTGATGCGCTACATCACCCTGAAGGCCTACCGTTTCCCCTGGATCAATCTGCTCTGGTTGGGAACTGTAATCATGGTGATCGGGTTTATGATCAGTATGTATTTCAGGATCAAGAGCAAGCTCTACGCAGTCTAGTGCTTAGCACCCGGCTGTTCCCCTTGTCCCTCGTCCCCTGTCCCCTGTCCCTCGTCCCCAGCCTTCGGCTGGCAGGCTTGTCCCTCGTCCCTTGTCCCTCATCCCTTATCCCTCGCCTTAACACTTTTTTCCCACCAACTTTCCTACATTTGAGTGTGCTAAAGTGGCTATCCATATTGTTCATTTTTCTCTCGGCCCATTCTTTTGGCCAGTCCCGTTATGGGCCAAACGATACCCTCGTTGTGCCCTACATTGTTTATGAAGGCGACACCATGACCTATGCACAGCTCGACATGGTGATGGTTTGGGGCAAGATGTCCAATGCACAGCGCAAAGCCAACAGGGAATGGACAAGACTGAGGAATGCAGTGTATGTTACTTATCCTTATGCAAAAAAGGCCGGATACATCATCAATGATGTCAACAGCAGTCTCAAGCATATTGTCGACGAAAAGAAAAGAAAGCAATACCTCAGCTCGCGGGAAAAGGTCCTGAAAAAAGAATTTACCGAGCCCCTGACCAATCTTTCCGTTTATCAGGGAAAGGTCCTGATGAAGCTGATCAACCGCGAAACCAGTAATACCTGTTATGATCTTGTAAAGGAATACAAGGGTGGATTTTCTGTCACCCGGACGATGTGGAGCTCAGTGCTTCTGGCACTTTGATCAATGAAGTCCGGAAAGGCAATGCAGCAGGTGTTGTTGACCTTACAGAAGGTGAATTGGGTACCAGAGGAACCGTTGAAACCCGCTATGCAGAAGCCGCCAAGGCCTCGGAAGTGATGGGATTGTCGGTAAGGGAAAACCTCCGCATGCGGGACGGATTTTTCAAGAACGATGAAGAACATCAATTGAAAGTGATTCAAGTGATCAGGAAATACCAGCCCGAAGTGGTGCTGGCCAATATTTTGGACGACCGTCACCCCGATCATGGCAGGGCAGGACGTTTGGTGGTGGATGCAGCTTTTCTTTCAGGACTCAGCAAAATTGAAACCTTTGATGAGCATGGCCAGCCCCAGAAAAGGTGGAGACCCAAGCAGGTCTTCCATTATATTCAGGACAGGTTTTATGAACCGGATTTAGTAGTGGACATCACCGATGTCTTTGAACAGAGAATGGAAGCCATCAAGGCCTATGGCACGCAGTTTCATACCACTCCTGATTCAAGCAAGGGAACCCAGACCTATATTTCAACCCCTGATTTCCTGGAGGCATTGATTTCCCGGTCCAGGTTGATGGGCAAACGCATTGGTGTGAAATTCGCCGAAGGATTTGTGACACAGAAAAACATTGGAATCAAAAGCCTGGAAGATCTGGTGCTCAATGAAACCTAATCATCATCAATTATTATACAGTGCAGTAAGTAAAGTAAGAAGGTAAAAACAATAAACTTGTCTTACGTCAAAACTAAATGTTGGTCTGGTTCAGATGGGTTGCTCATCTGATGCCAAGGAAAATCTCAAAAAGGCCATTCTCGGAATCCGTGAAGCGGCTGCCAAAGGTGCAAACATTGTCTGTTTGCAGGAATTGTTTACATCACTTTATTTCTGTGATGTGGAAGACTATGAGAATTTTACATTGGCAGAAGCCATTCCCGGGGCAACCACCGATGAATTGTCTGTTGTTGCAAAAGAGACAGGTGTGGTGATCATTGCATCCCTGTTTGAGAAGCGCGCACAAGGCCTTTACCACAATACGACTGCCGTGATTGATGCAGATGGCAGCTATCTTGGCAAGTACAGGAAGATGCATATCCCTGATGATCCTGCCTATTTTGAAAAATTCTATTTTACACCAGGTGATCTGGGATACAAGGTTTTTGAAACGAAATTTGCCAAAATTGGCGTGCTAATCTGCTGGGATCAATGGTATCCAGAAGCAGCCAGGCTTACCAGTTTGATGGGCGCTGAAATCCTGTTTTATCCAACTGCCATCGGTTGGGCAACTTCTCAGGATGAGGCAACCAATACAGAACAATACAATGCATGGCAGACCATTCAGCGCAGCCATGCCATCGCCAACGGGGTGCATGTGGTAAGCGTGAACAGGGTTGGATTTGAACAGGATGGCGCCATGAAATTCTGGGGCGGATCCTTTGTTTCCAATCCATTTGGCACCTTGCTGGCAAAAGGGTCCCATGAGGATGAAGAAGTGAT
>JAJTFY010000033.1 GCA_021299175.1 Chitinophagaceae bacterium | reverse complement strand
CTTCAATCCAATAAGGGTTCAAGGCTTCTGTTACCATGACTGGGCCCAGGTCGCTTCCTCCGATGCCAATGTTGACAACCTGGCGGATGGGCTTTCCTGTGTATCCTTTCCATTCACCAGAATGGATCTTTCTGCAGATTTCTTTCATTTGGGAGAGAACGGCTGAAACCTTGGGCATCACATCCTCGCCATCTGTCATCACCGGTTCGCCGGAGAAATTCCGCAATGCTGTATGCAATACTGCCCTGTTTTCTGTCCTATTTATTCTTTCGCCGCCAAACATGGCATTGATGGCTTCATTCAGTCCTGTTTCATGGGCAAGTTCATTCAACAACGCCAATGTTTCAGTGTTGATGATGTTTTTTGAATAATCAAAAAGCAAGTTGCCTTCTGTTTGTGAAAATGCGTCAAAGCGAGAAGGGTCATTGCTGAATAGATCACGCATGTGCACCTGCTTCATTTGTTGAGCATGAGTTTCAAGCTTTTTCCAGGCCGCTGTTCCTTTAGGGTTGATAGTAGGAAAGGACATTAGTCAATATTTTTTAAGATGTCTTGTAATTGGTTGATCATGCTGGCATTGATATCCAGGTGGGTAACCATCCTGAAACGGGTAGGGGAGATCGCAAAAAACAATACCCCTTTATCATTCATATTGGAGATAAAATGGGAAAGGTTAAAATCAGGCATGCATTCTGCAATCACAATATTTGTTTCAACGGGCACAACTTCTTTTACAAAGGATTTTTCCTTCAGCATTCCCTCGATGGCCTTGGCATGTGCATGGTCTGTGCTGAGCCGTTCTATATTGTTTTGCATTGCAAACAATCCTGCCGCAGCCAAACTTCCAGCCTGCCGCATGCCCCCTCCAAATACTTTTCTGATGCGCCTGGCTTTTTTGATGAAATCGGCATCTCCTAGCAGGAGACTGCCAACCGGTGCGCCCAATCCCTTGCTCAGACAAATGGAAATCGTATCAAACGCCTGACCATATTGCAGTGCTGTTTCTCCTTTGGCAACCAATGCATTGAATAATCTTGCCCCATCAATATGAAAGGAAAGGCCATGTTGTCTGGTTACCTTGCCAATTTCTAGTATATCACTGAATGCATAGCAACTTCCGCCCCCCCGATTGGCAGTATTCTCCAAAACAACCAACCGCGATAGCGGCTTATGGATATCATCTGGATTGTGAATGGATGCTTCCACCATGGAGGCGTTGATCCTGCCGCGGTCACCTTGCAACAATTTTACCGATGCACCTGAGTTGGAGGCTATGCCGCCCCCTTCGTATTGATAAACATGCGATAGTTCATCACAAATGACCTCGTCTCCAGGGTTTGTATGACACCTGATGGCAATTTGGTTGGTCATGGTGCCGCTGGGGCAAAAAAGGGCTTTTTCCTTTCCAAACATTGATGCAGCAAATGATTCCAGTGCATTGATGGAAGGGTCTTCCTGAAAAACATCGTCCCCAACAGGAGCCTGATGCATCGCCTCAAGCATTGCTTTTGAGGGCTTGGTGACTGTATCAGATCTTAAATCAATGGTCATCCTGCAAAATTAATTCAACAAAACGGGTTAAATCCGATTGTTTTCAACTTTTGATCAACATATTTAATTGATTTTCATAAAAAAAAGGGATTTTTTGTTGAATACCTATGATTTGTGGAAAATGAATTTTAATTTTGCATTTAGCATCTTAACCATTGAAAAAATAATAGTTCCTTGGCAACTTGCCAAGAACCCTCACCCGTCTTAAAAGGACAGACCCAATTTCTACCATGAGGCAATTAAAAATAGCTACACAGATCACCAACCGCGACTCACAGGCGGTTGAGAAGTATCTTCAGGAAATCTCTAAAATATCGATGATTACGCCGGAGGAAGTGACCTCATCAATGAAGGTAACCTGGGTTTGATAAAGGCTGCACAAAGGTTTGATGAAACAAAAGGTTTCAAATTCATCTCTTATGCAGTATGGTGGATTCGTCAGTCTATTCTTCAGGCATTGGCTGAACAAGGCCGTCTGGTTCGTCTTCCACAAAACAAAATTGGCACCTACAACAAGGCCAACAAAGCTTACATGGCATTTGAGCAGGAGCATGAACGTGAGCCTTCAACTGAAGAGCTCGCAGATATTTTGGAAATGAGCGAAACCGAAATCAACAATATTTTCCAAAGCAACACACGTCATACATCATTGGATGCTCCGGTACATGAAGCTGAAGATGTAGCCATGGGTGATCTTTTGCAAGGTGGTGATGATACGGATGATGATGTTATGAAGGACTCCCTTCGTGCTGAGATCCGCCGTGTACTCAAGTCATTGAGTCCACGCGAAGCAGAGATTGTAAATGCATATTTTGGATTGGATGGCGAAAATGGAGTAACCATTGAGCAAATTGGTCAGAAATATGATCTTACCAAAGAAAGGATCCGCCAAATCAAAGAAAGGGCGATCAAACGCCTTCAAAAAGCCCGTTACAGCAATGCGCTGAAAGCATATTTAGGTTAATAAGCAGTTTACAGCCCCGCAATTGCGGGGCTTTTTTTTGAACTCTTCTCTTGGTTTATTGTTTGTTTGTCATGAGGTATTTTCTAATGGTATTGTTGTGTTTGACGATCGCAAGTTGCGAAAAAGACATCGATATTCAACTGGATCCCAGCCTAACCCGGTTGGTGGTAGATGCCACCATTGGAAATGGACGGCCACCCATGGTTTTCCTCTCCAAAAGCCTTGATTATTTCAGCAAGATTGATGCATCAGTCCTTTCCTCTTCTTTTGTTCACAATGCAAGAATACGCATCTCGGATGGTTCAACTGAGGTTTTGTTGAAAGAGGATTCCATCAAAAACAGTACGGGCACTAAAATTTATTTTTACACGACCTCCGGTCTTTCTATGAATTTTCTGGGAAAACTTAAGTCTTCCTATAGCATGATTGTTGAGGCAGAGGGAAAGACATACAATGCAACAACCACCATTCCTGAAACCACACGAAAAATTGATTCTCTTTGGTGGGAAAAAGTTCCGTTGGCAAAAGACAGCAATCGTGTCAAGGTTGTGATCAGGGCAACAGACAGGCCGGGGCTTGGTGATTATATCCGTTTTTTTACCAAGGTTGGTCAGCAACCTTTTTTCCCGGGATTCAACAGCGTATTTGATGACCAGGTGATTGATGGGCAACAATACACCATCCCGGTAGACAAAGGATTCGATAAGAATACGCAGTTTTCAGACAGCACATCCTATTTTAAAAGAGGTGATACGGTCATGATCAAGGTCTGTAACATCGATAAACAGACCTACGATTTTTGGAGGACCAGTGAATTCAACTTCCAGAGTGTAGGCAATCCATTTTCCAGCCCCATCCGCATCCTTTCCAACATGAACAATGATGCCCTCGGATATTTTGGTGGATACGGTTGTCAGTACAGGACCATCATCATTCCACGTTAAAATTGCTTTTGCATTACACTTTTAACCCTTTGGACAAATAATCGTCCTTAATTGACGAACTCTAGTCCTTAAACTTTATTTTTGCAGACAGTAAAATATACAAGATGAGCACATCCACCATAGAAAAAGTAAGTTGTTTGATCATAGGCTCTGGCCCTGCAGGATATACTGCAGCCATTTATGCATCCCGCGCCAATTTGAATCCAGTTTTGTACCAGGGAATTCAGCCTGGTGGTCAACTTACCATCACGACTGAGGTGGAAAACTATCCTGGGTATCCTGAAGGGATTCAAGGCCCTGAAATGATGGTTGATTTCGAAAAGCAGGCCAAGCGCATGGGTGCTGATATCCGTTATGGTTTGGCAACAAAAGTTGACTTTTCCTCTCAACCCTTCAAGGTATGGATTGATGAAGAAAAGGAAATGCATGCAGATACGGTTGTCATTGCTACTGGTGCTTCAGCCAAGTGGCTGGGTCTTGAAAGTGAGCAAAGATTGAATGGATATGGTGTGAGTGCCTGTGCTGTTTGTGACGGGTTCTTTTTCAGGGGAAAGGAAGTCGCCATTGTTGGTGCTGGTGATACTGCAGCAGAAGAAGCTCATTACCTCAGCAAATTGGCTACTACCGTTCACATGTTCATACGCAAGGACCAGATGCGTGCTTCAAAGGTGATGCAGGACCGTGTGATGAATACGCCCAACATCAAAATGTATTGGAATACTGATACAGATGAAATTCTTGGTGATAAAAAAGTGGAAGCCGTTCGCATCCTTAACAACAAAACGGGAGATAAACAAGAAATTCCAATTTCAGGATTTTTCGTGGCCATTGGACATGAACCCAATTCATCCATTTTCAAGGAATTCCTGGACATGGACGAAGCAGGATACATCAAGACCATTCCCGGATCATCCAAAACCAATATCGAAGGCGTTTTTGCTTGTGGTGATGTACAAGACAAACATTACAGACAAGCCATCACTGCTGCCGGAAGTGGTTGCATGGCAGCCATTGACGCTGAGCGTTTTCTTGCTGCAAAAGGGCATTGATTTCACAAGAAACTTGGTTTAACGCCAGTTCATGGCAATGAATACCAATGCACCTGACAGGTAGCCCAACAAAGCCCATAGACTGATTTTTTTGATATACCAGAAGAATTCGATCTTGGTCAGTCCCATGGCTGCTACACCCGCCGCAGATCCGATGATCAATATGCTTCCCCCCGTTCCGGTGCAATATGCGATAAAGAGCCAAAAAGGATGGTCTTTGGGGAACTCTATCAGGCTATACATTCCCTGTGTTGCGGCAACTAGGGGAACATTGTCAATGATTGCTGAAAGCACTCCAAGACAAACCACTACCAATTTTTGATTGCCAATCACTTCATTTAGTTTGGCAGCGACATCTGTCAAAACTCCTGCTGATTGTAAAGCAGCCACACTGATCAATATCCCCAGGAAGAACAAGATGCTGGGCGTATCAATTTTCCTGATGGCATGATTGACAGATAGGTTGTCCTTGTCTATCATGTCCTTCCCACTGTGTATGAATTCGGTAATCAACCACATCATGCCCAATGAAAAAAGCATGCCCATAAAAGGAGGAAGTCCAGTGAGGGTTTTGAAGGCAGGTACAAACAGGAGAGAAGCCAATCCCACGAATAAAACAAGGTTCCGTGTTTTTATGCCAATGATTTGATCAGGGTGATCGTCTTTTTCATTTAAGACAACATTTCCTTTCAAGCTGAAACCCAAGGCAAACAATGGGATGATCACAGAAACAATACTGGGGATGAATACAGTTCGCATGATTTCAGTGGCAGAAATTTGTCCACCAATCCAAAGCATGGTGGTGGTAACATCTCCGATCGGCGACCAGGCGCCACCTGCGTTGGCTGCAATGACAATCATGGCAGCGAAGATCAACCTGTCTTTGTTATCATGCACAATTTTTGATGTAAGTGAAATCAATACTATTGTAGTGGTAAGGTTGTCCAGCACCGCAGAAAGAAAAAACGCAAGTATAGCAATAATCCATAGCAAACGTTTTTTGTTTGTTGCCTTGATGCTTGAAGAAATGAGGTCAAAGCCATCGTGTGCATCAATCAGCTCAACAATCGTCATGGCACCCAACAGGAAAAACAAAATGCCGGATATCTCGCCCATGTGTTCTAACAAATCGTGGTGAACCTTTTCGTGTGCAACACCGCTGAAGACGTAAATTGTCCAGCAGATTACACCGGTGAGCAATGCACTGGAGGCTTTGTTGAGTTTGATCTGGTGCTCAAAAGCGATGGCCAGATAGCCGATGATGAAAATGGTAATTAACATAAGGTTATTTAATTGAAATGAGATCTGCTACTGATTTTGGTCGCAAAGCTTCCAGCCATTTGAACCCCCGCAATTCTTTTTTGTCTTCCGGGATTTCATTGATGGGATATGTGGTGCCTGTGACACCATTGATCCATGTCACCCTTTTCAATTCTTTCTTGATGAATTTCATGACAATCGCATCTGCCATGGAATAGGTCATGCCTACATAGGAGCTGTCTTGGTCTTGTAAATAATACAAACTCTCACTGTTGCCTTTGGTTTTGAACTGATCGATTTCGCCATCCATAAATTGTCCGATCATGTTGTTCCCCCTTAGTTGGTTAAAAAGACCTTCGGGCGTGCGGTTGACAGTAAATGCATTCTCATTGGCTTGGAACCTGTCTGCTTTTTTGTTCTTCGTGAAAAGATAAAGCGTATCTCCTGAAATCTGACTGCCTTGTGCCCACAACACTGGATCAACATAGAAGCGAAAAACAGAATCGAGTCCAGAGTAGTAGAGGCTATCAGATTTTCCTTGCAGTGAATCTGAAAATATTTTTACATGGTGATAGGCCTTGAAAAATCGGATGGTGTCACTGTTGATTTTATTAGCAGTATCTTTTTTGAGATAGGCAGAGTAGAGTGTATCGGCTGCAATGAAAAGTGAATCATTATCTTGTTTAAACACCATCATGGGACGCTTCCAGGCATTGATGGTCTTGTATTCATTGTTGAATGCTGCAGTACCCGCCAGCATGGAAATTCCCTGGGATGAGTCCCTGTAAAAAACATTTCCATCTGCCAGCCCAGAGGATGATTTTTTATCGTAATCAATTTTGTCTGCAATCACGGTTTGGACGCTGTCATCGATGATCGGCCTTTTTGTAAAACTTGCCTTTCCTTGTTTGAGATCATAAAAACCCTCCCTAGTGCGGATCCTGGACCTTCCATCGTTGATGGTCGTTGCTGCAACGAAGCTGGCCACTTCAGAGTTGACATTGTACAGCAATGTATCTGTTGTCATGGTGTACTCTGGATCCACCAGCTTGACATTTTTCTGAAAATAGACCTCTCGTGTATCGGTATAATAAAAGCCTTCTTTGCTCGTCAACACAGATTCTCCATTGACAACCTTGCCTCCATTGAGATAAGTGCCAATTTTGGCATTCACATCATATTCCAGGGCTTCGGTGGTCAGCACACCTTTTCCATCGGTAAGCTTTACCTTTTTTTTCAGCTCCGCGATTCTTGTATCCCCTTTGTATTTGAGGTATTGCGAATAGGTATGAACACTGTCTGCATCGTTGATATGGATATTTCCGAAAGCTTCAAGCTGATTCAGCTTGACATTTTGTGCAGCACTGTCACAATAGAAAAGGGTATTGTCTTGCTTCATCACCACATTTCCAATCAGAAGATTAAGGTCTCCTGTTGAATCCTGCTTGACCCTTCTGAATACATCCGCTTTGATAATTTGAATGAATCTGCTACTGTCAACTGGAGGGGCAATGCTGTCGGTAGTTTTTTCCTGTGCCTGTATTTTTTGCATCAAGCAGCAGAGGAAAAAAATCAGGATGGACGTTCCTTGTTTGTGCATCATTATTGTTTGGACAAGGAATCAGGTAGGGGAGACATCAGTGGGCCAGTCTTGTCTTTTTTGCCAAATACGGAGACTTGCACATAGCGTTTTGGGTGTAAGCGCAAATCCTGCAACAACACATTAAGGCTATTGCTGGTGCTGTTAAGGTTTTTGTACAATTGATCATCGGTCGCAAGTTTACCGAGGCTTCCCTTACCTTCTTTGATCCCAGCCAGGATGTTGTTGAGTGAAGCAGTGGCCTTTTCTAATGATGAAACGGTCTTACTGATATCAGCAGAAGCCAGATCCCTGGACGCCTTGGCAAGGTTATTGACAACGGCTGTGATGGAATCATTGTTTTTGTTCAGGTTTCCGGTAAAGTCATTGACATGCTCAAGTGTTTGGGCAAGGCTTCCCTTTTGGGGCTCAAGCAAATTGTTGAGTCTTGCTGTGGTTGTAGCCAATTCTTCTAAAATTTGGCCAATGTTTTGCTTGGCATCAGCATCAAAAACATTGCCAATTTTTCGTATTGTTGAATCCAAGGTGGCTAAAGTGTTGTTCACATTTTCAACCGTAGGTGCCAACGTTTCTTTCAGGTCTTCCACCATGCTTTTGCTTTCCATTCCCTTGAGTGTGTCACCTTCGTTCAAAAATGTCTTGTCATTTCCCATGGTGATGACAATGGCAGTAGACCCGAGAGGAGTGGCAACAATTTTAGCATAGGAGTCTGTCGGAATATTTATTTCTTTAAAGAGTTGAAAAGCCACCACTACTCCTGAAAGATTCTTGTCCATTTCCTCAAGTCCTTCTACCGCGCCAACCCTCAATCCATTGATCTTGATTCCATCAGCAACATTCAAGCCTTCCACTCTTTTGAATGTGACATACATGGTTGCTTTTTTTGCGAATACATTTTTCCCTTTCAGAAAATTAAATCCCAGGATCAGCAATGTGATGGATATGGCAGTCAGCGCACCAACCTTCGTCTCGTTAGATATTTTCATGATAAATTATTCGTTTATTAACTCCCTTAACCCTCTCATCCCTCATCCCTTTCCCCTCATCCCTTATTTCCCATCCAACATCGCCTTGTACTTCAAAACAGCATTGGCAATCGACCTCGTCAATTCAATTTGTCCGCTCTCGCTATTCAGGTAGGCTTCTTCATCTTTGTCAGTGATGAATCCGGTTTCGATCAGCACAGCAGGCATATTGGTAGCCTGTAGAACCCAAATACCCATATGATTTCTCTGTAAAACCCCCATGCTTTTTCTACCCACCCCAACAAATTCATCCTCAATCATTGAGGCAAGTTTCACAGAGTTTTTGAAAAATTTCTGAGACCAAAGACGTGCCTTGATCATTGCTTCAGGGCTGTTGACGTCAGGTATGTCCATCACCTCAGCAGAGGATTCAAATCTTTCATCCTCAATAATTCCCTTGGCTTTTTCATCAGACCTGTCCGCAGCCCAAACATAAGTAGAAGTTCCGTGTGCAGGATTAGGGGAGGTGGCATAAATGGGCACTTTCCTGTAGTATTTTTTTCTTTTACTGCCTTTTCCTTTGTAATAGGGCACAGATTTATAACCGGTAACAGTTTTCTTGGGTGGGGCAGCATTGACATGAATACAAACAAAGAGGTCTCCATTTTCCCTGTTGGCAAAATTGGCCTTCTCGGTAACAGAATGATAAACATCTGTATTTCTTGTCATCACAATCCGGGTATCCGTCATCTCATTTCTGAGCAGGGTATCCAGCCTTTGGGCAATTTGAAGGGTAATTTGTGCTTCTGTTGAATATTCACCACGGGCGCCAGGATCCGTTCCACCATGGCCGGCATCAATGATGATGGTTTTGATTTTTTGAGGGCGGGAAGGAGCTTGTGCTTTTACCATTGAGCACAATGTCAACCCCAGAGCAAAAACCAGTGAAAAAGAATGCAGCGATTTTGCCATATTTGAATTTCTTTTGGTTTGGGGAGCAGCAGGGAATCTTCACAAAATCTTACAACTTAAATTGACTAATTTTGCTTGCCACAACTATGCTACAGCCCCAAAGCAAATTTAGCTTAAAATATCTTTTTATCTTGATTTTATGCTCAGGGTTACTTCCTATTTTAACATTCTCAACGCACAGGACAACCAGTGTATTCTCACTCAAATTGGATGTTGATGTTGCAGATACAATACCCTCGGCGACAAAAAAAGACACAACCGCTAAACAGTCAAAAGTAGACACCCTCAATCTCAAGCTTTCAGCGGATTCCATTACTTCGCCAGTTGATCACAAGGCAGAGGATTCAATGGTTTTGGAGGTAGATGCCAGGAAAATGCTGCTCTACGGAAAGACAGAAATCAAATATGATGATCTCCAGGTCAATGCCCCAACAATTGTTTTTGACCAGCAATCCCAGTATGTTACCGCAAAAATGGGCAGGGATACCGCTGGGATTGTTACAGGAATGGCCAAAATGAAGCAGGGCGAAACCATTACGGTGAGTGATAGCCTTAAATTCAATTTCAAAAGCCAAAAAGGCCTTACCTATAGTTCTTTCTTTCAGCAGGACGAACTCTATAATTTCGCTGAAAAGGTCAAAAAAATTGATCCTGAAACTTTTTTTGCCGCCAGGGGTAGATTCACAACTTGTAACCTCGATACTCCCCATTTCGCCTTTCGGTTCAGCAAGGCCAAGTTCATCAACAAAAAGCTTGTGGTCACCGGCCCCGTGCATCCTGAATTTGAAGACGTACCCGTGCCCATCTACCTGCCCTTCGGCATTTTCCCCATGAAAAAAGGCAGGCAATCTGGGATTATCCCCCCACAATTCACGGTTACCGAGGATTTTGGTGTGGGGTTGGAAGGGTTGGGATATTACAAGGCGGTGAACGATTACCTGGATGCAAAGGTCTGGTTTGACCTTTACTCTTATGGATCCTGGCGGGCCAATTTTTCTCCTTCCTACAGGATGCGGTACCGCTACAGTGGAACCTTCAACATCAGCTTGCAGAATACAAAATTTGCCTTCAAGGGAGACCCTGACTATAGCAAAAACAAGAGTTTCTTTGTTACCTGGTCGCACAGCATGGACAGCAAGGCACGCCCGGGAGTCTCTTTCAGTGCAAATGTCAATGCCGGAAGCAGCAAATACCTAAAACTTGTTCCTAATGGCGGTGCAATGGCCAATCCAGGTTTTACAGGCACCGTTCAGGGGGGAGGCAATTACATGCAACCCATGAACTTCACGAACCAGTTGAGTTCGTCCATTTCTTACCAGAAAACATGGCAGGGAACGCCTTTCAACTTTTCTGTAAACCTCAACCACAACCAGAATACGGCAACCAAACTGGTTAACCTCAACCTACCCGATATCGCTCTGGTGATGAATACCATTTATCCCCTGCAACCAAAGGAATCAGTCGGAGAATCCAAATGGTACGAAAAACTAGGTGTGGGATATAGTGGAAGCTATAAGGGCCAAATCTCCTTTTATGATACCGCATTCAGGTTCAAGCAATTGATTGATACCTTCCAGTGGGGTGCAAGCCATGATATTCCCATTACACTATCCCTTCCACCAATGGGGCCTTTTCAGGTGGCACCCAACATCTCTTTCAGGGAAAGATGGTATGCCCAGAAATTCTACCGAAAATGGAATCCTGTAACCGAAAAGCTTGACTCTACGATGGAGAAAGGCTTCAATGCAGCAAGGGAAATGTCCATGGGCCTTTCTTTCAGTACCGCAGTTTTTGGTACCTACCAGTCAAAGAAAAAAGAAGCAAAAGTTCAGGCCATCAGGCATGTGATGCGTCCCCAGTTTGGGGTCAATTACAAGCCCGATCTAATGAAACCATATTATTACCGTGAGCGAGTAGACAAGGAGGGAAATCAAGTCTTGATGTCTGTTTTTGATGGAAGTATTTACGGACCATTTGGCTCTGAAGAGAGTGGGGGAATAGGATTTGGAATTGATAACAACATTGAAATGAAGGTTCGTTCCAAAACCGATACTGGCGAAGCAGAATTGAAAAAAGTGAAATTGCTAGATGGATTTGGCATTTCAGGAGGGTATAACTTTCTGGCCGATAGTTTCAAGCTTTCCACCTTCAGCATTTATGCGCGAAGCAATCTCTTTGAAAAGATCAATATTACAGCCAATGCTTCATTGGATCCGTATAAGACCAATCCAACCAATGGCTACAAGATCAATGAATATGCCTGGCAAGGAGGAAGCAAATTCAATTTAGGCTCTATCACCAGTGGCAGCATCAACATGTCCACCAGTTTCCAAAGCAAAAAGAAAGATGAAAAAGACAAAGCAGAAAAGGAGAAATTGAACGAGGAAGATGATAATAACCTTACCAATGATCAGATGATGCAGCAAATGGATTACATCCGCAGAAACCCTGCAGAGTTTACCGATTTCAGTATCCCATGGTCGTTGAGTTTTTCTTACTCTTTGAGTTTTGCCAGGCTCTTGCAGCCCAATTATACCTACAAGACAGAACTTACCTCCAGTTTCAACTTTAATGGTGATTTCAGTCTTTCTCCAAAGTGGAAAATTGGCGCCAATGGGTATTATGATACCAAAACCATGAAACTTCAGTCTCTTACCACATTCATCTCCAGGGATCTGCATTGCTGGCAGATGTCGATCAATGTGACCCCCGTTGGGCTTTACCGGTTTTTTAATATTTCCATCAGCCCCAAATCAGGTTTGCTCAGAGACCTCAAAATCAACCGTACCCGGTATTTTTATACACAGTAACAATTTGGAGTGTCATGCTTGAATATTTAGTTTTTCATGACAGCAATTCCATCCCACATCAGCTGAAATACATGTTCTTTCATTTCCGCTGCTGATGCAAAATCTTTGGGGTCAATGGCAGGGAGAAACTGCATGCTGGCCTTGCCTGGCCAAAAAAAGAAACTTTTGTTGTGCGGAAGCATCTCTCTTGTTCCTTTGATCAGGCACGGGATGATTTTTTTTCCGGTGTCGAAGGATAGCCTGAAGGCACCGTCGTGAAAGGATTTGAGTGGATTTTCAGTCTTGTTTCTGGTGCCCTCAGGGTATATACACATGTGCATGCCTTTCTCAAGTACATCTTTCATGGTCAGATAACTGTCCCTTCTGCTCGCATCGCTTTTTCGGTCAAGCAAAACTGATCCCCTTTTATAAATGATGCCAAAAACAGGAATTTTTGCCATTTCAATCTTGGCGATGGTCTTGTTGGCCCCAGGAATACCGGGGCTTGTCAAAGGCACATCCATGAGGGAATTGTGATTGCATACAACAATATAATTTTCCCCTTTTTTGAAGTTTTCTCTGCCCCTGATGGTTAGCCGGACACCGGCCAGTCTAAAAAATATCGCCATCCAGCTCCTGCAAATCCTGATGAATATCCCAGTGCTTTGGGGTTCAGCAAACATCCCACTGATCCATACCGCGGGCATAAAAACCAGCATTGATCCAATGAAAACAATTCCGCCCCAAACCGTAAACAACCTTCCCAGGATATTTTTAATCATCTTGTTTTTCTTTGATCATCCAATCAATTGGGTCAATGCCGTTTTGCATCAGGTACTCGTTGGCCTTTGAAAAATGATTACAGCCAAAGAATCCTTTGTCTGCTGCAAAAGGTGAGGGGTGCATGGCCCTAAGTACCAAGTGCTTTGATTCATCAATATGCGCTCCCTTCTCCTTTGCAAAGTTACCCCAAAGCATGAAAACCAGGTTTTTCTTTTGATTATTGAGGATGTTGATGACTGCATCCGTAAAAATCTGCCATCCAATGCCTGCATGGCTGTTGGGATGGTTTGCTCTTACAGTTAAGCTTGCATTGAGTAATAGAACTCCTTGTTTGGCCCATTGTGTCAGGTCTCCGTAGTTTCGGGGCATTTTGACACCCAGATCAGCATCAATTTCCTTGTAAATATTGATCAGAGAAGGCGGGGGCTTGATTCCTTTTTGTACTGAAAAGCTGAGGCCATGCGCCTGATTGGGTCCATGGTAAGGATCCTGGCCAATGATCACAACTTTGACATCCTTGAGGTCGGTGGTATTGAAGGCATTAAATATCAGGGATCCAGAAGGGTAAATGACTTGTTTGCTCTCGATTTGCTTTTTTCCAGCCTGGGGAAATTTTTACATCCATTGTTCACTTCACTTCTTGTCTGCAAGCTAAAAAAAATTATCTTTGCACTCCTTAAAGATATCCAGGTCCCGTAGCTCAGTTGGATAGAGCGGCAGCCTTCTAAGCTGTAGGTCATTGGTTCGAATCCAATCGGGATCACACTTTTTAGTTCTGTAAATCTTAATTCCCCGTCTTCTTTTTGGAGCCCCTCCAATATAATTATTTCCATCAATTCCAATCTTTTGCAGTGTCTATCAAAATATTTAGTGTTTTGTCTAATCTATGATCAGCTTTAATCTAAATTGGTTTTTCCACACCCATGTAGAAACCTCCATTTAAATACATATTTCCTAGCATTAATCTGTAATATTGCCCCACTAAAATGTTAAACTATGATTAAAAGAGTTATGTTCTCCTTTTTGTTGGTACTGGGATGTGGTCTCCTCTCCTTTGCCCAGCAGAAAGAGATTTCCGGTACAGTTTCCAGCGAAGATGGTTCGCCGCTTGCCGGAGCAACCGTTACAGTCAAAGGTTCTAAAATTGCTACAAGTACTGGCGCAAACGGATCATTTAAATTATCTGTTCTAGGAAAATCAGACATTATTGTAGCAAGTTTCACCAATTATGTTTCAAAAGAAATTGCTGTTGGCAATCTTTCCACCTTTAATATCATTTTGAAGCCTGCTACAGCAGAACTTGAAAATGTAGTGGTAACTGTTCTTGGTTTTCAAGAAAAAGCAGACAAATTTGGTACAGCCAGTTCAAAAATTGGTGCTCCAGAAGTTGTTCGTTCAGGTGAAACCGGTCTTTTACAGGGAATGGCAGGTAAAGCATCGGGGGTTTCAATCACCAGGTCAACCGGTGATCCTGGCGCAGGTGCAAACATCAGAATCAGGGGTGCCAATACCATCACAGGTTCTTCTGAGCCATTGATTATTTTGGATGGTGTTCCCATTAGTAATTCAGAGATTCATGGAAATGGATCCAGCTCAACCGGTACCGGTGTTGTTCAGCAATCCAGGCTCAATGATATCAATGCAAATGACATTGAAAGCATTCAGGTATTAAAAGGAGCATCAGCCTCTGCTTTGTGGGGTTCTAGGGCTGCAAATGGTGTGCTTGTAATCACCACAAAAAAAGGGAAGTCAGGGGCATTAAACATTTCATTCAGCTCCTCATATTCTGTGGATGAGATCAATAGGAAACATCCTATGCAAAATACTTTTGGTCAAGGGGCTGCAGGACGATACAGTGCTACCGCCACCAACTCATGGGGTGATAAAATTGCTGAACGTCTAGGGGGTGCTGATGTTGTATCTGGAACAGCTTATTTCCAGGGTTATCAAACGGGTAACAAATACTACGCTGTAGCACCAGGAACAGCTGCAAATGTTCATGGAGGCAAAAACAGCAAGAACACATATGCTGATAAAAATTTTGATGGGGTATTTGGGAAAGGTCATTTTTGGCAAAATTCACTTTCCCTTAGCGGTGGGAATGACAAGTCTAAGTTCTTCCTTGGGCTTGAAAATTTAAACCAAACTGGTATAATGAGAGCCAACAGCAATTATGTACGTAATTCTGTTCGCTTCAATTCTGATCATAATTTTGGCAAATACATCAAATTCAGCAATAAAGCTGCATTCATCAATGTAAAGTCTGACAGGATACAAAACAATTCAAATACTGCTGGCTTGTACCTTGGATTGCTCAGGACTGCTCCAGATTTTGACAATACAGATTACATAGGAAGTTATTTTGATAACAATGGTGTTGAATTCAGGAACAGGCACAGGTCTTACCGTCGGTACCTGGGTGACAACGTTCAGCCTACTTTCAATAACCCCCTTTGGACCATTTATAACCAAACTGCCAATTCGAATGTAAACCGTTTTCTTATATCCTCTGAGGTTTCGTCAAACCCATTTCCTTGGTTAGACCTTATCCTGAGAAGTGGCATCGATGCCAGCAATGACGGAAGGGTATATTTTTTCCCTGTCGGATCAGCTGGAGAAAGGTCTGTGGGCACTTACAGGAATGAAAAAATTGGTGAAGTTGAGAAGAATATCGATTTGATTGCAAGGGCAACATCATACCTGACTGAAGATTTAAAAGGTACTTTGATTGTTGGAGCAAATGCCAATGACCGCAGGAGAGATATCCTCTATGCCGAAGCCAAGAATTTTTTGGATAATATCAATCTTCAAAACTTCATTCTTTCTTCAGATGCCAATACAAATGTCATCAACAGTCTCCTACACAGAAGTTCCAACCGTGGTTACACTACTGCAAACCTTGAGTACAAAGACCAATTGTTTGTGAACGTGTCAGGGGCTTTAGAGGCCGCCTCAACCATCAGCAAAAACTTCTTCTACCCTTCAGCAGACGTAGCATGGCAATTCAGCAAGTTGCCTGCATTTAAAAATGAGCGTTTCCTGAGCTTTGGTAAAATAAGGGCAGCATGGGGTAAGGTTGGTGTTCAGCCAACTGCCTATAATTTTGTAACCACTTATGAAACCGGTGTTTACAATGCTTACGATGATGGTCTGGCTACTACCAATTTTGGCGGTGGATACAGATTGGACAATGTGAAAGGAAACGACAACCTCAAGCCTGAAGTCAAGACTGAGTGGGAGTTGGGAACAGATTTGCGTTTCTTGAACAACAAATTGAGTCTGTCGATGTCCTACTATCAAAATAAAACTACAGATATCCTGTTGAATGTAGGCCTTCCACCTTCCAGTGGATTTACCAGCCAGTACAGCAATGCGGCAAACATGGAAAACAAAGGTTTTGAAGCCGACCTGAAATATGATCTGTTTAAAAAGAAAGACTTCAACCTTCAGGTATTGACCAATTTCAGCCGAAACAGGAACAAAGTAATAAGCCTTAGTGGTACAGGAACAATTGACTTGACCTCTCAGTCAGTCAGTTCAAGAGCAGTTGAGGGATATCAGCTTGGTGTCCTTTGGGGCCCTCGTGCGTTAAGGGATGACAAGGGGAATTTTATTTTGGATGCCAATGGTTTTCCCAATGTTGACAACGAACAAGGTGTAATTGGAGATCCTAACCCAGAGTGGAGGGGAGGAGCAGGAATTTCTGCCAGTTACAAGAGCCTGGATTTCAATATCCTATTCGAAACCGCTCAAGGTGGAGACATTTCTCAAGGAACCAAATCAGTGCTATATAATTTTGGAACCCATGAAGATGTTGGAAAAGAAATTACACTGACTGAAACATTGAAGAATGTAAATGGTGTTTCTTTCCCTGCTGGAACCACAGTAAGGGGTAATATTGGAAATTACGGCAAAGGAAATGTGCTTTTGGATGAAGCATGGTATACCTCAAGGGGAGCTGGCCTTGGTGCAGCAGCGATACGTGAATTTTTTATTGGAGATGCAAGTTGGACAAGGTTGAGGGAAGTTTCACTGGGATATACACTCAGCACACCATCTTTCAAAAGAGCAACCAAATTCAGTTCAATGCGTTTTTCATTGACAGGTAGAAATATATTCCTTTGGACAGATATCGTTGGCTTTGATCCTGAAGTCAATCAGTCTGGTGTAAACAATGGTTTTGGTCAGGAATATTTCACCAACCCATCTACACGTTCCTGGTTGTTTACTGTTAAACTGAATTTCTAATCGCAATCTTCAAAACACAAACATGAAAAAAATATTCATCATAGCAGTTTTTACCACAATGATGGTTTCCTGCTCAAAAGTTTACGAAGGTCAGAATGTTGACCCCAATAACCCAACTTCCGTCAATGCTGAAACCCTTTTGAGAGGCATTGAATTGGCCAATATTACCGTTCAGGTAAGTCATATTCAGCGTATTACGGGTATGTGGATGGGGCAATACAAGGGTGCTACACTTCTCTACAAAAGTTTAGGAGAATACAGTATTTCCGGTGAAGAATCCAACGATACCTGGATATATATTTATCAAAGCATTGCAAAACAAGCCAGTGTGATCAGGGAAAAACTTCCCAACAACAAGTCTTATTCAGGAATTACCAAGATAATTGAAGCCAATGCATTGGGTACAGCTGCCGCCCTTTATGGTGACATTCCTTTTTCTGAAAGGGCCAATGATGCATTTCCTGTTCCTAAATTTGACAAGCAAGTTGATGTTTATGCTGGAATCCAAAAACTTTTGGATGAGGCTATTATCGATTTGACAGCGGTATCTGCTGCCGCAGTAATTTCAAATGATATTTTCTTTGCCGGTAAAAGTACTACGTGGTTGAGGGTAGCGTATACTTTGAAAGCCAGGTATTTTATGGAAACAAGGGATTATGCCAAAGCCTATGCAGCTGCACTAAATGGTATCAATGCTTTGAATGTGTCATGGAAATTTATTCCTCCAGCCTTGGTGGCGGATGGTGATTTCAACCTGTTGAATACACTGATTGATCAGCGCGGTGGTTTCCTTGCTACTGCAGGCTCTTATATGCATGAAAACCTCATGAAAGCAGCTGCTGTTGGCAACAGGAACAATACCAAAACCAATGAAGATGCCAGGTTAAAATACTATAAGATTACAGGAACTGCAGCATCTACTGAATTGGGTGTTGCTGCTAAAAATGCTCCCATGCCTTTGGTGACATATGAAGAGAACCTCTTGATTCTTGCTGAAGCTGGCTTGAGAACTGTAGGATTTGCTGAGGGACTGCTTCAGCTGAACAAACTAAGGGCTGTATTGAAAACAAACCTTGGTTTAGCAGCTGCACCTGCCACAGGTGGTACCATTTTGTATGAGCCATATGTTGCTGCTGATTTCAATGCTGGTGGAATTGAAAATAGAGGTACACTTACCCCAGACAAGGCATTGATGAGAGAAATCATTGAAGAACGCTATGTTTCATTATATGGAACCATTCTTCCTTTCAATGATGCAAGAAGGTTGCGTAAGGCTGAAAACGATGTGAATGTTCCGATTCCTTTTACTACTCCAACGGCTACCAAACATCCTGAGAGGGTGATTTATGCTCAAAATGAAATCAATGCAAATCCTAATTTGCCCAAACCCTTGCCTGATCTGTACTTAAAAACACAGGTAAATCAATAAATTGTTTTACAATGACCAGGGCTCTCCATTTTGGGGAGCCTTGTTTTTTATTTGATCATCACCCAACATCTGCTCAATGAACAGAAGAAAAATTACCTTTTTGATGCTCGCCTTATCTGCTCAATTGTTTGTTTTTTCTCAGAAAAAAACAATTGTAGATGGGACAATTTCACAAAAAAATCAGGCTATTGCTAATCTCGATGTTCAATACGATTATTACAAAGAACAGGCACTTCAAATTTGGAATTTTGCAGAGGTTGGATACAAGGAAGTCAAAAGTTCTTCGCTGCTCAAAAAAGTCTTACTTGATCAGGGTTTTAGCATAGACTCAGGTGTTGCAGGAATACCTACAGCTTTTGTTGCCACATATGGATCTGGTTCTCCAGTCATTGGTATATTGGCAGAGTTTGATGCACTTCCAGGACTTTCTCAAGATGCCACTCCAGAAAAATCATCTCTTGGTGGGATAGCTGGCCATGGTTGCGGTCATCACTTGTTTGGTGTGGCATCGGCTGCGTCTGCCATTGAATTGAAGCATCATATTGAAAAAAACAAAATTTCTGGCACAATCAAAGTATTTGGAACACCCGCAGAGGAAGGTGGTTCAGGAAAAGTTTACATGGCCCGAGAGGGGCTCTTTAATAATGTGGATGTGGTGATGCATTGGCATCCGGACAGTAAAAATGAGGCTAATCCATACACGTCATTGGCCAATAAAACAGCGAAATTCAGGTTCAAAGGTACATCAGCCCATGCAGCTGCGTCTCCACAAAATGGACGCTCTGCCTTGGATGGCGTTGAGACAATGAACTTTATGGCCAATTTGATGAGAGAGCATATACCCTCTGAGACCAGAATGCATTATATCATTACCAATGGAGGAAAAGCTCCGAATGTGGTTCCGGATTTTGCTGAGGTATATTACTACATGAGACATCCCCGCAGAGATGTACTCATGGGGTTGTTTGACCGCCTTGTAAATGCAGCTGAAGGCGCTGCTCTTGGTACTGGTACGAAGATGGAATATGAAATCATCGGTGGTGTTTATGAAGTGCTGCCCGTTGATATTCTTTCCAGGCACATGCATGAAAATCTTTCAAAAGTGGGTGGCGTTACATACACTTCAAGTGAAGTTGAATTTGGAAATAAAATTCAACAATCGTTTATAGGTGAGAAACCTTCAATGACAGATGCAGCTAAAATCAAACCATATAGGGAATTGAGTGACGATAACCGTTCAGGAGGCTCTACAGATGTTGCTGACGTCAGCTGGGTCGTTCCAACAGTTGGTCTCAGGACTGCAACTTGGATTCCGGGTACCCCCTCGCACAGCTGGCAAGCAGTTGCGTCAGGTGGAACCGAGATAGGAACCAAGGGAATGATGGTCGCTGCCAAAACCCTGACCTTAATGGGTATTGACCTGCTCAGTGACAAAACAATTATTGAAAAGGCAAAGATGGAGTGGAAGAAAGCACGTGGCGAAGATTTTAAATACATTCCACTCATCGGAAACCGAACCCCTGCTTTAAATTACAGAGACTGATGGTGTCAATATCAAATCAATGAATGCACTCGTAACCTTACCCTCCATAGTATTGTTAGCCGCAATAACTGTATTTGTTTCTTGGTCATCCGCCAAGTCTTTTGGATTTTTTAAAAAGCTATATCAATGGATTCCACCCATTTTGCTTTTGTATTTACTTCCAACCATTGCAACCAATCTGGGCTTTGTAGATAAGGGAAATACAATTCGGGAACTGTCCATGAATATAATTTTGCCGCTAAGTCTTATTTTACTGACTTCCATCATTCATATTCCAGATCTACTTAAAGTTACCCGCCAAGGATTGATAGTCTTTCTGTTTGGAACGGTGGGCATTGTAGTTGGAGGTCCTATTGCTTTGTTTATTTACGGTTTATTTGATCCGGTAATTTTAACCGATGCTGGTGAGCAATCACCCTGGAGAGGGCTTGTCTGTATTGCGGGTAGTTGGATCAATGGTACTCCTGGATTACTCAGTATGAAAGAAGTATACGGCAGCAGCGAATCCCTTTTTTTGACTTCACTTGCAGCTGATGTCATTTTGCAAAATATCTGGATGTTTTTTTTACTCTATTCCGTGAAAATTCAGCATCCCATCAATCGTTGGCTCACTGGTAGAAAGCAGACTGATTTTACATTCATGGAAAATGAAAGGGAGGAAAAGGAAATCATTGTGAAGAATACTTACTTTGCCTATTTCATTCGATGTGTTGTATTGGGTCTTGTCTATCTCTTGGTAATCCTTTCCTCTGATTTTTGTTCTACCTATTTCACGACGAAACTTTCATTGGATGAGGCTGATGCTTTTTCCTTTCTTGAAAAAAAGTCATTTTGGCTGATTTTATTTTCCACTTCATTCGGATTGGTTTTATCATTGACCAACCTGTTTAAAAATGGAATTCAATTTTGGACAAAACTGGGAAATACCATGTTATTCTTTGTCATCGCTTCAATAGGTTCGCAACTAGAGTTAGGCAATATTCAATTGAATTATTCTTTTTTAATCATTGGGATCTTGTGGCTTTTGATGCACCTGTTTTTTTTGATTGTTGGAGCAAAATTGATGAAAGCCCCCTGGCATTACATTGCCATAGGTAGCCAAGCCAATATTGGAGGGCCAGCTTCAGCTTCTGTTGTCGCAGCTTCATTTCACCTCGGATTGACTTCACTTGGAATCATCCTTGGTGTGCTCAGCAATATAATCGGCAATTATGCAAATTTGATCACGGGGGCATTGTTTCAATGGGTTACTTTTTGACCTTCTAAGCTCTAGGTGATTGATTCGAATCCAATCTGGATCGCATATTCCATCTTTAATGCTATAAAAAAGCTATTTACTGTTTCTTTTTTGTTAGATTTATTTCATGAAGTATTTAATGCTGATCACTGTGTTGATGGCCTGTCGGTTTACCTATTCACAAAGGATTTCAAATGATTTTTTCGTTTTTGAGAGTGCACTCTCCAATGATGCTGAATACAATTCATTTGAAAAAAAGGTTAAGCTCATCAAGGCTTCTGGGTTTAATGGTATAGAAATTTTTGAGCTTGATCATTTCAATGAAAAATTCAAGGCCATTTTAAATCTTGGTTTTAAACCATCATCCCTCTACACAAAGCTTAATCTGGATGAACCAGAACTCGACCCCAAATTGATCGATGCTATTAAACAGTTGAAAGGTTCCGGCACCATCATTTGTCTTTATATCATTAAAAAAAATGGTTTATCTCTTCACTCTACTGATAAAGGAGTTGATAAAAAGGCCATTCACTTGCTCAGGAATTTGGCAGATTTGGCAGATGAATCAGGTCTGCAAGTTGCTATTTATCCGCATTTGAATTTTTATGTGGAGAAAACTGATCATGCTGTAAGGATCGCAAAAAAAGCAAACAAAAGCAATTTGGGATTGACTTTTAACTTATGCCATTGGTTGGCAACAACCAATATGGATAAGCGGGCAACGTTAAAAAAACAACTTGAAAGCCTTGCACCATATCTTAAAATGATGAGCATCAACGGTGCAAACAATATCATTTCTTCAAAAACCAATATCTGGGGTGACTATATACTTCCACTTGGTGAGGGCAGCTTCGATGTAAAAGGACTTGTGAAATATGTTGCCATTGACCTTGGGTTGAATATTCCTATAGGTATTCAATGTTATAACCTAAAAGGAAACAAACTTTTGGTAGAAAAAACAATGGATCAAGTGAATGTAATGAGAGCCAACTAAACATTTTAGGCCATAGCTTTAGGATGCGAATCCAATCGGATTAACTTCCTATTCATTTACAAATTCCCCTTCTTCATCTCACTCATGGCATAATCCGCTGCCCTGGCCGTCAACGCCATATAGGTGAGAGATGGGTTTTGTGTTGAAGTGGAAGTCATACAGGATCCGTCAGTAACAAAAACATTTTTGCATCCATGAAGTTGGTTCCATTTGTTGAGCAGGGAAGTCTTGGTATCGTGTCCCATTCGTACACCACCCATTTCATGGATGTCCAGACCTGGTGCCTGTTTTGAATCTGTAGTGGTGATGTCCTGGAAGCCTGCTTTTTCAAACATCAAGGTCATTTGTTCCAGATAATCCTTGACCATTTTATCATCGTTGTTGTCATAGTCAACACTGATGCTTAACAAGGGCATACCCCATTCGTCTTTTTTGTTTTTGTCGAGCGCAACATAATTACTTTCCTTGGGGATGGTTTCTCCCATCATGTGTGAGCCCACGTTCCAAAGCCCGAGTTCTTTTTTCTCCAAATTGTTTTTCAATTCTATTCCAAAACCATCGGTATTCCTTTTGATGCCACGGTTGGCAGAAAATCCTGCCGCATAGCCACGGAGGAAGTCCGTTTCTTGTTTTTCTACGTTGCGAAACCTCGGAATATAGGCACTGGTATGGCTTCTTCCGTCAGTTGTTTTGTCTAGGAATCCGTCATATTTACCTGAGACCCTTGCCCTGTAATTGTGGAAGGCCACATATTTACCCAACAACCCATTGTCATTCCCCAATCCATTGGGAAAACGGTTTGAGGTGGAGTTAAGCAGGATCAGGTTGGAATTGAGTGCAGCCGCATTGACGAATATAACCCTGGCAAAATATTCTGTAGCCTTGTGCGTCTTGGCATCAATGACTGCTACACCGGAAGCTTTTCCTTTTTTCTCATCATAGATGATCGAATGCACAATGGCATCTGAAACCATGGTCAGGTTTCCGGTTTTTTCAGCCCATGGAAGGGTTACCGAATTGGAGCTGAAATATCCACCAAACGGACATCCGCGCTGGCAAAGGTTGCGTTTTTGACATTGTGCCCTTCCTTGTTCCAAATGGATTTTTTGTGGAACGGTAAGGTGTGCACACCTTCCGTAGATGACATGCCTGTTTTCAAAATGCTGCTTCACAACACCACTGAAATAATTTTCTACGCAACTGAGTTCCAACGGTGGTAAGAATTCACCATCAGGAAGGGAGGCAATATTATCGCGGTTGCCTGAAATGCCGGCAAATTTTTCCACGTAACTGTACCAGGAAGCAAGGTCTTTGTAACGGATAGGCCAGTCTACGGCAAAGCCATCACGGGCTGGACCTTCGAAATCAAACGGACTCCATCTCTGTGTTTGACGGGCCCACATCAAGGATTTGCCTCCGGTCTGATAGCCCCTAATCCAATCAAAAGGTTTTTCCTGGGTGTAGGGATGCTCATTGTCTTTTACAAAAAAATGCGCTGCATCTTCTCTGAAAGCATAACATTTGCTGATCACAGGATTGGCATCCTTTACATCTTGCGGGATTTCATTCCTGTGTGGAAATTCCCAGGGCATCATGTTGGTCGTTGGATAATCACGCAGGTGCTTTACCTCACGGCCCCGCTCAAGGACCAGGGTTTTTAGTCCTTTCTCGGTAAATTCTTTAGCAGCCCAGCCGCCACTCAAGCCTGATCCAATAACGATAACATCGAAAGTATTTTTAGTGCTGCCCATTGTTTTTTTTGTTAAGGGGTGATTATGCGGGTACACAGCCATGGTAGCGGCCTGGCACCAATTCATAGACTTGGACCTTGGTCATAAAAAATTCAGAAGCAGTATAGGATTGAATTGTCAAACCCTTGACCGTTTTGAAAAAGTATTTCATGTCACTCTCCTCATCCTTGTCTGCGATGATGGAAGCAAGAATTGCTTTTCTCTCATCTGGTGTACTGCCCATGAAGTCCTTTCCAGCAGTGGATTTGCATCTTTCCTGGAAGGCCTTCATCCCATTTAAAAATTTTTCCTGGTCTTCTTTTTTTCTGCAATCATCCACCATTTTCAGCACAAACAGGTGAGAGGAAATGTCTTTTGCTCCTGGGGTAGATGATTTGGGAAGGATGGTTTCGCAGAGTTCTGCGAGCATGTCTTCTTCAGCACCACTGATGGTTATTTTGCTCAATAGGATGGTTGACTTCCGCCTGTCATTCATGCAGGATGGAATGATGGCCATTCCTGCGGTAATGCAGAATAATTGCTTGATTGCTTCACGCCTTTTTAATGTGGTCATGCAGCAATTTAATAAAAAATAAAACGCAATAGCCTACTTATTCCAAATTCATCAAGGCTTCAAAAAGTTGTTCAGATTGCTTTTCGCTGCTGCTCAATTCCGATTGCAGTTTGTTGTATTTTGTTTCAGCTTCAACGAATGCATTGCGGTTGGAATAGATGGCGGGATCAGCCAAAGATGCTTCAGCTTCCGACTTGCTTTTTTTCAATCCTGCGATTTTGGCCTCCAATTCATCAAACTGACGCTGAAGCCTTTTCTTTTCCTTTTGTTTGTCCTTGTCTATGGCGTTGTTTGCGGGAGCAGTTTGGGCGGGTGGGGGAGCCTGTTCTTTTTTCTTTTCAGCAATGGGCTCCTGCTTTTGGTCTTTTTTATTGCCCGCTTCTTTAGCAGCATTTTTCTCCATTCTTTCTTTCCATTCACACCATTCCGTATAACCACCCTTGAATTCAACAATTTTTCCGTCTACAATTTCCCAGATCTTGTTGGCTGTTTTAGAAATGAAATAACGATCATGGCTAACCAGGATCAAACTTCCTTCGTATTTGTCCAATGCATCGGCCAAAAGGTCAACCGAATGCATGTCCAGGTGATTCGTCGGTTCATCCAGCATCAGGAAATTGGCTTTGCTGATGATGGTCTTGGCCAGGGCAACCCTTGCCTTTTCACCCCCGCTCAATACCCGGATCTTTTTGTCTACATCGTCTCCGCTGAAAAGAAAACATCCCAGCACGGTGCGCAGTTCCATATCTGTCTTCTTGCTGCCTGCGGTCTGGAGTTCTTCCAAAATATTATAATCCAGTTTAAGGTGCTCCAGCTGGTGCTGGGCGTAGAAACTTTCGTCCACATTATGGCCCCAATTGCGCTCCCCTTCAAAGGTTTCCCGGTCGGCAATGATGCGCAGCAGGGTTGATTTTCCTTTACCATTGGCGCCAATCAAAGCAATTTTATCACCTCTTTCTATTTCTGCATCAGCACCATCTACAATTTCAATGTTCCCAAATCTTTTGCTGAGGTTTTTCAGGGAACATATGATTTTTCCTGGCGTCTTGTCCACGCTGAAGTTGATCCTGATATTGGGCCTTTCAATGGAAGCTTCCTCCACACGGTCTATCTTGTCAAGTCGCTTTTGAACACTTTGGGCCTGCGCTGCTTTGGACGCTTTTGCCTTGAACCTTTCGATAAACCTTTCCTGTTGACGGATAAAGTCTTGCTGGTTTTCAAATGCCCTTTGTTGCATTTCCATCCTGATCACCTTCTCTTTCTCGTAGTAAGAGTAATTGCCTGAATAGATATTGAGTTTGCGTTGGTAGAGTTCAACGATTTTGTTGACCATCCTGTCGAGGAAAAATTTATCATGGCTGACGATGACGACAGCCCCCTGGTAATGGATCAGGTATTTTTCAAGCCATTCGATGGACGGAAGATCAAGGTGGTTGGTCGGTTCATCCATCATGAGCAGATCAGGCTGCATCAGGATCATCTTGGCCAGCAATACCCGCATCCTCCAGCCTCCGCTGAATTCCTTATAGGGCCTGCTGAGGTCAGATTGTTTGAATCCCAGTCCATGCAAAACGTCCTCGGTTTTGTGCTCAATATTGTATCCGTCCAATACATCCATCTCATGCAACAAATCAGTGAACCTCGTGAGTTTTTTCTCATCCTCCGATTGTTCCAGTTCAATGGTAAGCTGGTCAATTTCCTTTTGGATTTCCATGATCCTTTCAAAAGCACCCATGGCCACCTGAAGGATGCTTTCCTCTGTATCAAAACTGAGCAGGTCCTGGTGTAAATATCCAATACTCGTGGTCCGGCTTCTTTCTAGGGTGCCTGAACTGGGGAGGTATTCACCCGCAAGCAATTTCAAGAGGGTAGACTTTCCTGTTCCATTGTATCCAATCAATCCAATCCTTTCACCCGGATGGATATGCCATGTTGCTTCCTCTACGATTGCTCTCGCACCAAATTCAAAAGTAAGGTCCTGAAATCCTGCCAGCATAAGTTTGTTTATTGCCCCGCAAAGTTACTATAATATCTTTGTCTTGAACTTTCATTCCGCTATGATGTTAAAGGATATTGTGAGAAAACTAACCCTGATTTTGATCCTGTTGTCGCAGGCTTTTTTACTGAATGCGCAAACCCGATATACCCTGAGTGGTTATGTGCGCGATTCCCTCAGCCGTGAAACACTGATTGGTGCTACCGTTCAGGCCAAAGAAACAGGTCGTGCTGTGGGTACCAACCAATATGGGTTTTACTCATTGACCCTTCCTGAGGGTGAGTATACCCTGCTTGTTTCTTTTGTTGGCTATTTCCCTTTTGAAAAGAAAATCAGCCTGCATGAAGACCAGGAGCTGAACCTTCCTGTTTTATCCAAATCAAGTTTATCGCAGGAAATCATCATCTCGGCAAAAAGGAAAGATGCTAATGTCACCAATGCACAAATGGGTCAATTCGACCTCAGCATGAACCGGATGCGATCAGTTCCAGTGATTTTTGGTGAATTGGATCCCTTGAAAACACTGCAACTTTTTCCTGGTGTAACCAATGCGGGGGAGGGTAACAGCGGACTGTATGTCCGTGGCGGAGGGCCTGACCAGAACCTGATCTTGCTGGATGATGCAGTGGTGTACAATACAGGCCATTTGTTTGGGTTTTTCTCCATTTTCAATGGTGATGCCATCAAAAATACAACCCTGATCAAGGGCGGAATGCCTGCCCAATACGGCGGTCGATTGTCTTCAGTGTTGGATATTTCCATGAAAGACGGTAACATGAACAAGCTGCAGGCGGAAGGAGGCATTGGCTCTATCTCATCCCGACTGTCTATTCAAGGCCCCATTAAAAAAGACAAGGCCTCCTTCATTGTCTCAGGCAGGCGCACTTATATCGATGCCTTAATCAAACCTTTCATCAAAAAAAGCAGTCAATTTTACGGCTCCGGGTATTATTTCTATGACCTCAATGCCAAATTCAACTACCGTTTTTCCAACAAAGACAGGTTATATATCAGTGGGTATTTCGGAAGGGATGTTTTTGACTTTGTGAACAAACAGCGCCAGTTCAATGTGGGCATTCCATGGGGAAATTCAACGGTTACAGCCAGGTGGAACCATGTTTTCAGCAAGAAGCTGTTCATGAATTCAACAGTTGTCTACAACGATTACAATTTTGCCTTGAATGCGTTGCAAAACAATTTTGATTTCACCCTGAGCAGTGGGGTGCGTGATGTCAACATCAAGTCAGACCTGGACCATTACCTCTCACCAGAGCACAAGCTGAAGTATGGTTTGCAATATACTTTTCACCGTTTTTCTCCCTCTGTCGTTTCTGGCAGGCAAGACTCTGTTCAGTTCAATCCCAACAATGCCCAGCTGAAATATGCCAGAGAATCGAGTGCATATGTGCAGGATGATTGGGAGGTGAATGACCGGTTGAAATTGAGCTATGGGCTTCGGTGGAGTGGTTTTCAGCAGGTTGGCCCCTTCAAGACTTTCAAGCGGGATCAAAATGGAAACAAATTGGACAGCACTGTTTTTAACAGCGGAGAACAGGTGAAATTTTATGCAGGATTTGAGCCCCGTACGACCCTTCGCTATACCTTGAATGATCAGACATCCATCAAGGCTTCTGTCAGCCGGAACCGTCAGTACATCCACCTTGTAAGCAATTCAGGGACTACACTCCCTACGGATGTTTGGGTACCCAGCACATTATTGGTCAAGCCCCAGTTGTCTTGGCAATATGCTGCCGGATACTTTAGGAATTTCAAGGACAATGCCTATGAAACATCCATTGAGCTGTACTATAAATCCATGCAAAACCAGATAGAATACAGGGAAGGGTATACACCATCCATAAAGGATCCTGAAGAGGAATTCGTATTTGGAAAGGGGTGGAGTTATGGAGCTGAGTTTTTCATCAACAAAACCAAAGGCAAATTTACCGGATGGATTGGCTACACCTTGGCATGGTCATGGCGCAAGTTCCCAGGGCTTAACAATGGCAACAAATATCCTGCAAAGTTTGACCGCCGCAATGACCTTTCTGTGGTAGGTATTTATGAATTGAATGCCAAGTGGAAGTTTTCTTCCGTCTTCGTCTATGCAACTGGTAATGCAACCTCTCTTCCAGAAAAATTCTACCTCGTGGAAGGTGTGTTGACCCAACAATACAGCAGCATCAATCAATACCGTTTGGCTCCTTATCACCGCCTTGATCTATCCGCCACCTATGTGCCCGTTCCTAAAAAAGAAAGAAAAATCAAAGGAAGTTGGGTCTTCAGTTTATACAATGCTTACAACAGGAAAAACCCTTATTTCTATTATTTTGATCAAACAGGCAGCGCATTTGCTGGAACCCTGCAGGTTCAGGCCAAACAGGTATCCTTATTTCCTGCAATTCCATCGGTTACCTATAACTTTAAATTTTAGCTTTTACCGTTTTACTTTTAACCTGATCGATCCGCTGGTCTGTTCTGTAGAGGTAATGTTGATTTCGTAGCGGTTGGTTGCTGTTGTTACAACCATGAATGCTGTATTGGGAGGAATAGTACCTAAGCTCTCGGCAAACATCACAATATCATAGACCTCATCGGTTTCATTGACATTGATGTTGATGGTGATGGGTTTCGCTGTCAACATTTTCGCAGGTATCAACAAAACGCCATTCATGAAGATCGAAACAGTATCTCCGTCTACCTGACCGTTATCGTAAATATCAATTTTGATGGATGGTCCTGTAACTTCAATCGTTTTGATCAGCTGTGCATTTCTTTGGGTCAGTTTTTCTTTGGCAGATTCAGAAAGATTCTTTGCCTTTCCGCCCTCAATGGGCATCACAGGCTTGGGTTCAACCTTCTTTTCGCCAGATTTTTCCGTTAGTGACTGCTGGTTACCTTTTGGAAGGGTATGTGTTTTATCCTCGGTCGGTTTCTTGATCGAAGGGTTTGGTTTTGGATCAGACTCTGCCACAATTTTTTGTTGAGCAGGATTGGGTTCTATTTTTTTAGGAGAACTTTTTTCATCTTTTTTAGATGTCGGAGGAGTGGTGATCAGTAGTTTTCTTTCCAGTGAAGTATTGCCCTTTCCGCAGTCACTTCCTTTTTCCACTGGCTTCCATTTACCCAAAAGGATTTCTTTGTCGGCTTGTTTTAGATAGGTCAGTTCATGGGATTGATGGCAATTTTTGAAATCGGGAGGGGTATTGGTTTTGACGGTTTCAACCTCATTCACTGAAAGTGATTTGCTGCCTTTGTCAAAACTTCCCTTTAACCGGCAAATCACAAAATATCGTTTACCGGACATTGAAAAATAGGTATAAGAATACCCACTTACCTGCGTTCCTGCCACCTCTATTTCCAGCACATAATCTGTGCTTGATCCGGAAGGATCGTCTGCAGAAGTGAAGCCGCCAATCCATTGGCCCCAAAAGGGTAAATGCTCTTGAAACAGCTCCAATTTTAGGTAAAAACGAATGCTTTTTCATCTTGTTACTACATAATTCCATTTTTTTAATCACAACAATGCAAATTATTGTGAATTCAAGAGGGGCTTACCCAATACTTCGTTAAATTTGCCGTTAATTAAGCATTCAAATTCAATAGCGTATACAAAATGGTCAATATTCAATTTCCGGATGGTGCAGTAAGAAGCTATGAGCTGGGTATAACTCCTTTGGCTGTAGCAAAGGGTATTTCAGAGGGTTTGGCAAAAAAAGTCATTGCAGCCTCCATTGATGGTGTTGTAAGTGATGCTTCTACGCCCATCAACAAGGATGCCGCCTTAAAGCTCATCACCTGGGACGATGCTGACGGAAAATCAACATTTTGGCATTCAACTGCGCACTTGTTGGCAGAAGCTGTAGAAGCTACATTCCCTGGCGTGAAATTTTGGGTTGGCCCTGCCATTGACAGGGGTTTTTATTATGACATGGATCTTGGGGGTAAAACAATCTCTGAAGAGGAGTTGTCCAATCTTGAAAAAAAGATGGGGGAGTTGGCCAAACAAAACAATATTTACACTCGCAAGCAGATTTCCAAGGATGATGCCATTGCCTATTTTACCGAAAAGGGTGATGAATACAAACTCGATCTGTTGCAGGGGCTTACAGATGGTGAAATCAGTTTTTATACGCAGGGGGCATTTACCGACCTCTGTCGTGGCCCACATATCCCTCATACCGGCCTGATCAAGGCCATCAAACTTACTTCCATTGCCGGGGCTTATTGGAAAGGGGATGAGAAAAACAAGCAGCTTACCCGAGTGTATGGCGTGAGTTTCCCGAACCAGAAAGAACTTGATGAGCATATTCTGATGTTGGAAGAGGCCAAGAAAAGAGACCACAGGAAACTGGGCAAAGAATTGGGGATCTTCACTTTTGATGACAATATAGGGCCTGGTCTACCCCTCTGGATGCCCAACGGTACTGTCATTATAGAAGAATTGGAAAGACTGGCAAAGGAAACAGAGACTGCCGCAGGATACAAGCGTGTGGTTACGCCTCATATTGCGAAGGAGAGTCTGTACATTACCAGTGGTCATCTTCCTTATTACCAGGAGAGCATGTATCCTCCAATGGAACTTGAAGGAGTTAAATACTACCTCAAGGCCATGAACTGCCCTCACCACCACAAAATATTTTCTGCTGAAAACAGGAGCTACAGGGAACTGCCGCTTCGCCTTGCAGAGTATGGTACTTGTTACCGCTATGAACAAAGTGGAGAGTTGTTTGGTTTGATGAGGGTGAGGTGCTTGCACATGAATGATGCCCATATTTATTGTTCAAAAGAAGATTTTGCCAATGAGTTCAGGGCTGTCAATGACATGTACATAAAGTATTTCAACATATTTGGTATTGATAAATACGTGATGCGCCTGAGTCTGCACGATCCTGCAAAACTGGGCCAGAAATACATCAATGAGCCTGAACTATGGCTTGAAACAGAGGAAATGGTAAGGCAGGTCTTGATTGAATCTAATATACCATTTGTTGAAGTTCCTGACGAAGGGGCATTTTATGGTCCTAAGATTGATGTGCAGATCTGGAGTGCCATTGGCCGTGAGTTTACCCTTGCCACCAACCAGGTAGACTTTGCCCAAGGCAGAAGGTTTGGTTTGCAATTCACCAACCGAGACAACCAGCCGGAAGTGCCATTGATCATTCACCGCGCCCCATTGGGCACGCATGAGAGGTTCATCGGATTCCTCCTGGAACACTATGCCGGTAAATTCCCATTGTGGCTCTCTCCGGTGCAGGTCAAGATTCTTCCCATCAGCGATAAATTCAATGATTATGCCTTCTCGGTCAACAAGCAGTTGTTGGAGGCAGGTATCCGATCTGAGGTGGACGACAGAAGTGAAAAAATTGGAAAGAAAATCAGGGATACTGAATTGATGCGCGTTCCCTACATGCTCGTCATTGGCGAAAAAGAGCAGAACGAGGGCTGCGTTTCCGTAAGAAGACAAGGAAAGGGAGATGCAGGACAATGTTCAGTATCAGAAATATTGTCTACCTTGACATCTGAAAATAAGAATCGGCAATCCATTTAATCAAAAAACAATAAAAACGGATACCACCTGATGCCGTCAGGAAATCCGAAAGCTACTATGGCATTATCTAACAGACCATTCAGCAGCCGTCCCGGTTCGGGCGGTCCCAGGGGAAGATTCCTCCCAAGAAAAGAAGCAGAACACCGCATCAACCATTTCATCAGGGTTCCACAGGTTCGCCTTGTAGGTGACAATGTAACAATGGGTGTTTACTCAACGCAAGATGCCCTCAAAATGGCCCAACAGCTGGAGTTAGATCTGGTGGAAATTTCTCCACAGGTTGATCCTCCTGTTTGTAAAATCATTGATTACAACAAATTCCTCTACGACAAGAAGCGTAAGGAAAAGGAAATGAAGGCCAAGAGCAAGTCTGCAGAACTCAAAGAGATTCGCTTCACTCCTGGTACTGATGACCATGATTTTGATTTCAAGGCCCGCCATGCTGAGAACTTCCTCAAGGAAGGCAACAAGGTAAAAGCCTATGTTCAATTCAAGGGCCGCGCCATCATGTTCAAGGAAAGGGGAGAGCTTGTGCTCTTGAAATTCGCTGAGCGTCTTTCTGAGGTGGGTCAGGTCGAAGGGCTTCCAAAGCTGGAAGGCAAGAGAATGCTCATGATCATTGCACCAAAATCCGCCAAAAAGAAAGTAACTACTGCTGCAGAATAAGCCATACACAGCCAAATGATATGTCTCTCAGTTCTATCCCGACGGGTATCGGACAAGGAAAATATCGTTTGGCTTTTTTCTTTTTTATATCGACCTGCTTCTGGCATTGTTCCATTTGCCACTCTTGAGATAGGCAAATGACATGATGAATATACTGGTCCAGTAAACCCACTCTGATCCCCATCCCCAGGCAATTGACATGTTGAATACCTCCATCACCAGGTATACATAAAGAATATACATGACGACGGTTATCATTTCTATCATCAGGTTGATTCTTGTATTGCCTGTTCCGGTAACGGCGTTGAGGCATACCGTCGACACTGACATCATCAGGATGGCCACAGAAACAACCCTCAATACTGGGATGGCCATGGTCAGAAATGCCAGATCATCATTAAAAAGGCTGAGAATTTCCCTGGTGAAGAGTTGAACAGGGATGAAAACAACCAGCGTTGATCCAGCGCTGAGCATGGCAATCCTACCGACCAGTATCATCACCCTTTTGCTCAATCCCTGCCCAACAAGGTTCGATACCATTGTGCTGGAGGTAGCTGCAAATGCCCAGATGAAAATACCATAAAAGCCAAATAGCAACCTCATCAACTGACTAACATCCAAGGCCAACATACCATCATGGGATACAAGGATGAAAAAGAACTCCCAGCTGATGATGCTGATGGCATATTGCAGGATAATGGGGGATGACTGGATGAAGATGGTTTTACTGATTTGCCAGTTGAATTGCATGTTATCAAACAATTTGAACCTTTTATCCATTCCCTTTGCGTTGATAATAGCAAGAACAACGATCATTCCAATGAATTCTGCCATGATGCTTGCATATGCGGCACCATTGAATCCCAGTTTCGGCATCCCAAGGTTACCAAAGATTAGTCCATAGTCCAGTACTACATTGGAAACAGTTTCGGCTAAGGTGCCCCAAATCAGCAATTTACTTTGATTGGTTCCTACCAGCAAGGCATTCCGCATTTGGTAGATATACAAAAACGGAAGCCCCCAGATCCTGATGAATAAAAAACTGGTTGACTGTTTGGCAAGGGCAGGATCGGTGAAATTTCCAAATATTGCTGGGGCAAAACCATAGGTGCAGATGATGCCAAAGGCGGCAATCATGAGCGTGAGATAAATGCTTTGAATGAACAATCCACCTATTTCTGAACTTCGGTCTTGGCCAGCTCTTCTTGAAACCAGGGTTTGAAGACCATTGTTTAGTCCGTAGCCAATAACAGAAAAAACCAGGTAATAAACGCCTGTGATCCCGGATGCCCCCATGAAACCTGGGCCCAATTTGGATAGAAAAAAGCTGTTGATCAGAAAATTGAATTGGGGAACAAGGATGGCGAAGCTGATGGGTATTGCCATCTGTAGAATCTGCCTGTAACTGATGTTCAATTTCAAATTATCTTCCATACATTACTCTTGTCAGAGCCGTGCTCCAAATTGGCTTGCAAACCTACGGTTTTCCCAGGCGCTTTTAACCGTTAAATACATTAAATTTGTGATATGATTCAACCAATCATAAGGCCATCATTTGGTTTCATCAATGAAAACACATCTTCATCAATCGATGGAAAATCAAAGCTATGCATCGAGGTTGGCCAATTTCATGTAGCCCTCACCATCAGCAATACAGCTGGAGATCTGGTGAGCCTCTTTGAACTTTATATTAGCAAGCTAAAAACAGATGCTGTTTTTTTACAATCAGTATTGGCCTCTGAAAAACTGGAGGGCATCCAATTTGCTGATGTGATTTTCATACACAACCAAAAAGAAATGGTTTTGGTGCCATCTTCTATTTACAAGCAAGAACTCGATGCCGTCCTTATTGATACCATCCATGGAGACCAATTGGATTATTCTATTTCGGTGGATGATGTTCATCAATGGGAATTGCACAATGTATTCGGTTCATCGTCTGAAATGCTTGGTCTTGTTCTTGATAAATATCCTCAAGCAAGACAAGTGCAATTCATGAGTGCCTGCCTCCGGGGAATCTTCAGGACCCTCACAGAAGACATCAACCAATGGATTAAGCTGTATGTATTGCCATCCTGTTTCAATTTGGTTGTTTTAAAGGGAGAGCAATTGCAAATTGCCAAGTCTTTTTATTACGAAACACCCGAAGACATCATATATCATCTGCTGAATGTGGTTGATAAATTTGGAATGGATGTTTCTGAGGCAATTGTAGAGGTGAGCGGCTTATTGGATTCATCCTCAGCCACATGGAAGGAATTGCGTAAATATTTCTTGAACATTAGCCTGGAAAATACTCCTTCATTTTCCGGCGGGAATGAAAATTCCTCTGAACTTCCCCCTCATTATTTCACTCCTTTTTTGCTTGTTCCCAGATGCGTATAATCAGCGGTGAACTCGGTGGCAGGAAAATCAATCCTCCCAATAACATGCCCTTCACCAGGCCAACAACCGATATGGCCAAGGAAGGTCTGTTCAATGTGATTGAAAACAACATGGACCTTTCTGTTGTCCGTTCTCTCGATCTTTTTGGGGGCACTGGCAGCATCAGTTATGAATTGTTTTCAAGAGGGGTCAAAGACCTGACCATCATTGAGAAAGATCCTGAGATGTATAATTTTATCAAGAAAACAGCAGAGCAGATGGCTGTCACTGGAATGAAATTAATCAGATCGGATGTGTTCAAATTCATGTTGGAATGCAACGAACAGTTCAATTTCGTTTTTGCCGGCCCTCCTTATGCCCTTGGAAATATCGAAGACATTCCGAAGATTATTTTTCAAAAAGGACTACTGGCAAATGAAGGCTGGTTTATTTTAGAGCATACTCCCCGCAATGATTTCAAGGATCATCCCTATTTCAGAACAGAGAGAAAATACGGAACGACCATATTTTCAATCTTCATCAACCGACCTATTGAAACCAAGGCATGATGAAAAAGTCTGAAGCCAGGAAAATCTTCAGTGCTCAACGTGCTGCTTTAAATGCCCGGGATGTAAATACCAAACAAGATCTTTTGCTCATCTGTTTTCAGCAACTTGTGCTTCCAGTTTTTAACCTCGTTCACGCATACCTTCCACTGTATGAGCGGAACGAGCCAGATCCGATTCCATTATTGGATTTTATGCATTTTCGCCATCCTGGCATGCAGGTTACCTATGCCAAGATTGACCCAAGCAATTTCAGCATGATGCATTTTCTGCAGGATGATGAGATGTTCTTTGAGAAAAACCAGTACGGGATTCCTGAACCAACTGGTGGCGTGACAGTCGAAGAGAAGGATATTGACATTGTATTCATTCCCTTGTTGGCTTTTGACAAATCAGGCAATAGGGTGGGCTATGGAAAAGGGTATTATGACCGTTTTCTCTCAAAATGCAGAAAAGATGTATTGAAAATTGGCCTTTCGTTCTTTCCGCCTGTCGATTCAATTGAAGATGTCGATTTCTTCGATAAAAAGCTCGACTTTTGCATTACACCTGAATGTGTATATGCATTTTAAAAACATCTATTTACGGTCTTTTCGGCTTTTTCTGTTTCCACTTGCCTATTTATATGGTCTGATCATTTATTTGCGCAATTTATTGTATGATCGGGATATCATCGGTTCAGTGACGTTCAACCTTCCTATTATTTGTGTTGGAAATCTCTCAGTCGGTGGAACTGGAAAATCTCCTATGGTTGATTATTTGGTCAAGCTCTTGAAAAAAGAGTATCCCATAGCAACCCTCAGCAGGGGGTATAAAAGAAGGACCTCTGGTTATGTACTGGCCAATGATGGTTCCACCGCCATTGAAATTGGTGATGAACCCATGCAGTTTCACCTTTCTCATCCTGACATAGCGGTAGCCGTTGGTGAGCAAAGGATTGAAGCCATACCTCAGTTACTGTATGATCGGCCTGGAACCCAACTCATCATTTTAGATGATGCATTTCAGCACCGTGAGATCAATCCGGGATTCAATATCATTTTGACTGAATACGCCAACCTCTATTCCAGAGATTTTTATCTTCCCACAGGAGACCTCCGGGACCAGAAGTCAAGTGCGAACAGGGCGGACATCATCGTAGTCACAAAATGCCCGGCAGTAGTTTCAGACCATGAACGCTTCATGATCATGAAAGAACTCAAACCACTACCAGGACAGGAGATTTTTTTCACCACCATTGAATACAATACCCCTTATCACATAGTAACAAAAGAAAAGCGTAGCTTGTCCAAGGAAGAAGAGATATTGCTGGTATGCGGAATCGCCAATCCTGAACCCCTTACAACCTATATCCACGAGGCTACAAAAACATATGATGCCTTGTTTTACAGCGATCATCATATTTTCAGCATCGATGATCTGGGGGATATCAAGGAGCGATTGGACAGGATCCACGATGATCGTAAGATCATTCTTACTACTGAAAAAGATGCCGTGCGATTGATTAAATTCAGTGACAAAATCGAAGACCTTCCTTTTTTTGTATTGCCAATTACCATCAGGTTCCTTTTCGGACAGGAACAGAAATTTGCCGAAATGATCAGGAACTATCCAACAGAATTTTATGGGAAGAAAGAACAGGAAGAAGGAATATAAACGCGAAGTCCCATTATACAAGGGGCAGTTCGAGATCACAAGATCTGGAATGGGATTCGTTGTTGTGTCTGGGCTCGAGAGGGATATCATCATTCGCCCCAATGATTTCAACAGGGCATTTCATGGTGATCATGTGAGGGTAGAAGTAACCAAGGGTGATATAAGGGCAGGCCGTTTACAGGGAAAGATCACCCAGGTCATCGAGAGAAAACAAAAACAATTTGTTGGCCAAATTGAAGTCAACCGTGATTTTGCTTTTTTTATTCCAGACACAGAGAAGCCCATTCCTGATTTTTTTATTCCGCTCCATTCATTGAATGGAGCCAAAGATGGGGAAAAAGTAATCGCTCAGATTATTTCATGGGAGAAGGATGATAAGCGTCCAAAAGGTGAAGTGATTGAAGTCATCACCAGAGAAATGGAGGGTGACCTTGCCATGAAGGAAATCCTGATTCAGCAAGGGTTTTCCATCATGTTTCCAGAAAATGTCATGGAAGAAACCGCCAGGATTCCTTCCGCCATTACCAAAGATGATCTTGCTGTGCGGCGAGACATGCGTGATGTCCTCACCTTTACCATTGATCCCGATGACGCAAAAGACTTTGATGATGCCCTTAGTTTTAGCAGGGTAGATGAGGAGTTGTTTGAATTGGGTGTTCATATAGCAGATGTAAGCCATTATATCGAAACCGATTCAGCTTTGGATGAGGAAGCTTTTGAACGGGCAACCTCTGTTTATCTTCCAGACAGGGTAGTGCCCATGTTGCCTGAAAAAATATCCAATGAACTCTGTTCCCTCAGGCCACATGAGGATAAGCTTACCTATTCCTGTGTTTTCAAAATGACTGCAAAAGGCGAGATCAAAGATGTTTGGATTGGCAGAACAGTCATTCATTCCAACCATCGGTTTACGTATGAGGATGTGCAAAAGATCATTGAAACCCATACAGGGCTTTATGACAAGGAGGTACTGTTGCTCAATGAGCTTGCCAAGACAATGCGTAAAAAAAGAATGAAAGAAGGTGCCATCAACTTTTCATCCCAGGAAGTACGTTTCAAATTGGATGAAATGGGAAGGCCCATTGGCATCGTCATCAAGGAGAGCAAGGAATCCCATCAACTCATTGAAGAGTTCATGTTGCTTGCCAACCGAACCATTGCAGAGAAAGTATCAAATGTAAAAGTATCCAACAAGCCACTGCCTTTCCCTTACCGAATCCATGACCAACCTGATGAAGACAGGTTGATTCCATTCGTTGAGTTTGCCAAGAAATATGGGTATCATTTCTTGACCACCACCCCTGAACTGATCGCAAAATCCTTTAATGAGATGTTGACCAAGGTGAAGGGATTGCCAGAACAACGCGTGCTTGAACAGATGGGCATCCGAACCATGGCCAAGGCTGTGTATACAACCAC
>JAJTFY010000143.1 GCA_021299175.1 Chitinophagaceae bacterium | reverse complement strand
ACCTTACCTCTAACCATCTTGCGACGGTTATTTGAGTGTTACTGCTTTCCAAACTTTCAAAGATCTTTCAGCTTCTTGCAAAACTGCCCAACCGAATTGGGAGTGCAAAATTAGGGGTTTTGTTTTATTCATTTGCTATTTAAAGCAACTATTTTTTAAAATAAATACTCAAATAAGATTTGGAAGTTGTGTCAATCGCTCAAAACCATTGATTCTATTGATTTTCAATAGTTTGAATATAAAAAAAGAATCAGGAAAAATAGTCCATGATGCCTGACAATCCTTGCGCTGCTTATCAAAAATACTCTACACATTAAATGAGAAACCGCCGCCTAACAACATTAAAACATCCTACGCATCAAAACATAGCAATCAGTTCTGCAATCCAAGTTTTCCTACCTTTGTCCCATCATGTTAAAGATTGGCATATTCGGTGTTGGGCATCTTGGAAAATTTCACATCAGCAATTGGAAAGAAATTGCCGGAGCAGAAATCATCGGCTTCTACGATCCCAATGATGAAGCAGCAGCGGCGGTTGCCGAGAAATTCGGTTTGAAACGGTTTGCTGATATGGAGTCGCTGATGGATGGAATTGATGCAGCAGACGTGATCACCCCTACACAATTCCATTTTCCCGTGTGCGAAATGGCGTTGCGGAAAAGTAAGCATGTTTTTGTAGAAAAGCCTTTGGCCAATGATATGGAAGAGGCAAGAAAATTGCTGAAATTGGTGGAAGAGGCCAAGGTCAAATTCCAAGTGGGTCATGTAGAGCGGTTTAATCCTGCCTTTGTTGCATTGAAAGGAAGAGAATTGAAGCCGATGTTCATTGAGGTACATAGGTTGGCTCAATTCAATCCAAGGGGCACAGAGGTGAGTGTAATCCTCGACCTCATGATCCATGACATTGACATCATCCTTCACCTCGTTAAAAGCGAGATCAAAAATATTTCAGCCAGCGGTGTTGCGGTAATGACAGAAACCCCCGATATCGCCAATGTGAGGATAGAGTTTCACAATGGGTGTGTCGCCAACCTGACATCTTCCCGTATCTCAATGAAAAAAATGAGGAAGATGCGCCTTTTCCAAAAAGATGCATACATCGGCATTGATTTCCTGGACAAAAAAACAGAAATCATCCGGCTCAAAGGCGAGGATGAAAATGAAGACCTTTTCAGCTTTGACATTGAAACCCCCAATGGAGCAAGAACCATTGCGGTTGAAAATCCTGAACCGATCAACATCAATGCCATTAAGGCCGAGTTGTCTGCATTCCGGGACGCGATCGTGAACAATACCCCTACTATCGTTTCAGAGCATGATGGATTCATGGCATTGGATGTGGCACATCAAATACTGGAAAAAATTGACCGCGCAAAACTGAACAAAGAAAACAGCTGATCAAACTTGTTTTCGGAGTGATAATTTCCAGGCTGCAAAGGCCAGGTCCTCGGGAAAAGTAATCTTTGTATTGCCCTCCTCTCCTTCAACCAGGTTGACCTGTTGACCGGATGCTTCCAATACACTCGCTTCATCGGTAAATCCTGCATCATAAGGCATTTCAAAAGCAGGCAAAATCAGCGATCCTAAAAAAACCTGTGGGGTTTGGACAATATACAATCCTTCTCTTGGAACCACAACCGAACGACTCGATCCTTCATCCTTTCTGCGGATGCTGTCCCTGACTGGAATAACTGGAATGGCTGAACCCTTTTCTGATGCAGCTGCTCCACATCTTTGGATCAATACCGGACTTGCCAAACAACGCACTGCATCGTGTACAAAAATCAATGCATCTCCAGAGGCCTTTGCCAGACCATTTTTCACTGACTGAAACCGGGTCTCCCCTCCCGCAATGATTTCAATGGATGAGGAATACCCGAATTCTTGTAGTATTGATTGGGCCAAATCGCAGTAGGATGAAGGCATCACCAAAATAATCCTCATATCATTGTATGCCTGAAGAAAAGCATCAACTGAATACAGAAAAACAGGTTTTCCTTCAATCCTCAAGAATTGTTTGGGCAAATCAGCTCCCATCCGGGTGCCGGACCCACCAGCTACGATGATGGCCGTTTTCTTCATGCTATGCCTTTGCCGATCTAACAGCGAAAAAATAAAGTGGGACGCCCAAAAGGGTGATGATCAATCCTGGCCAGGTATACTCGGGCTTGAACATGACCAGCAAGATACAGAAACTCGTTCCCATGAGCACATAGATCAAAGGAAGAACAGGATAACCGAAGGCTTTATAGGGCCTTTCCATTTCAGGTTTTTTCTTTCTAAGGATAAAAATACCAATGATGGTAAGCACATAAAAAATAACCACTACAAAAGAAACCATGTCAAGCAATTCTCCATAGCGGCCACTGAGACAAAGCAAGGCAGCAACAACCGCCTGGCTCCAAAGGGCCCATTGTGGAACAGCATTCTTGTTGAGCGTTGCCGCTTGCTTGAAAAACAAACCGTCCTGTGCCATGGTATAATACACCCTGGCACCTGCCATTACAAGGCCGTTGATACAGCCGAATGTAGACACCATGATCAACACTGCTATGATGGCCCTGCCGGCAGATCCGAAGATAACACTGGCTGCGGCCACGGCAAGCCTGTCTTCTTCAGGTTTGGCAATCTGAGTCATTGGCAAAACGTTCAGGTACATCAGGTTGGCAGCGATGTAAATGATGGTTACAATCAATGTTCCGAGGAACAAACTAAGTCCTATGTTGCGCTTGGGGTTCTTGATCTCTCCTGCAATAAAGGTTACATTGTTCCAGGAGTCACTGCTGAAGATGGAGCCTACCATTGACGCTGCAATGGCACCCAATAAAGTGATGCCTCCTATGGCCTCCCAGGTGATGGATCCATCATCGGCAATCAAAGCCTTCTGTGAATTCATCCCGGTTGCCCAGTTCTCTGTCCAGTGGCTCTGGTCAACAAAAAGAAAACCACAAAGGATGAGTCCGAACAAGGCCAATAATTTGGAAACAGTAAAGGTTGTTTGAATGATTTTACCTTCTTTGACCCCGCGTGTATTGATCTGAGTCAACAAAACAACCACTGCAATAGAAACCAGCTGTGCAGGATATACTTTAACAGATCCCAGCGTGAAAAGTATATTTTGTTCTTGCATGTTCAATGCCGGGAAAAAATAACCAGCAAATTTTGCAAAGGCCACACCAACAGCTGCAATTGTTCCTGTTTGGATCACGGCAAAAAAACTCCATCCATAGAGAAAACCAACCAGAGGGTTATAGGCTTCCTTCAGATAAACGTATTGGCCACCTGCCCTGGGGTACATGGCACTCAGTTCACCATAACTGGTAGCGGCAATGATGGTCATGATTCCTGTAATGAGCCATACGGCGATTCCCCATCCTGCACTGCCCACATTTCTGGTGATATCTGCTCCTACAATGAAAATTCCTGACCCTATCATTGACCCTGCTACAACCATTGTTGCATCGAGGAGTCCTAGGCTTGGTTTGAATTCGTTTTGTTCTGACATATCGCTAGTTTGGTAATAAAAAATCCTGGTTGTGCTAACCAGGATTTAAGATAAGAAATTCAAGTCTTAAATTATTTTTTATCTCCCGTTTTATTGTACGCAGCATTAAGACCAGCGACAACCTCATTGGTAATGTCTTGCGCAGGATCCTTGTAAAACAGGATGTTGAGCGCAGCGGAATAAGAGAAAATATAACTGTAGGCCTGTTTCTTGTTATACTCAACCAAGAAATCATTGATCCTTTTTTTCAGATCTTCCATGGTTTTGGCACCCTCAGCAGCAATAGTGTTTTCCAGTATTTGTTTTTGCTGGTCGAGGTTCTGCATTTTTGACTGATACACCCTTTGGAAGTTTTCATACTCGGCCTGGGTAATTGAATTTCCTCTTTGCGCAAAAGCATTTTTCTCTGCTTCTATTTTTTGGAAAGCGTTGTTGAGGTCTCTGTCTGCGTTCTCTTTCTTTTTCTCAAACTCCTGCATTTTCTCTTTGTAGAAAACATATTTTTCCTGGATGCTGTCGAGGTCAACATATGCCAGTCTCAGCGCCTGGGAGGTATCTGCTTTTACAGATGATGATCCGGTTGCATTGTGTTGATCAGTTTTTGGTTCATTGTTTTTTTTTAAAAGTACAATATGAAAAGGGAGCAGTTACCTGCTCCCTTTGAGTGTTTTATTCTTCCTCATCAAAGCTCATCACTTCTCGGGTGGTTTGAAGGAGTTCGTATTCCTCCTTGCTGCCTACCAGAATGTTCTCATAATCCCTCAAGCCAGTACCAGCTGGGATATGGTGACCTGTGATAACGTTTTCTTTGAGACCAAGCATGTCATCCACTTTACCTTGGATGGCGGCAGATGAAAGGACCTTGGTTGTTTCCTGGAATGATGCGGCAGAAATCCAACTTTGTGTTCCTAGAGAAGCCTTGGTGATACCGAGGAGAACCGGCCTTGAAGTGGCAGCTTCTGCATCACGGAATTCAACGAGCTTTCTATCGGCCCTGCGAAGGATGGAATTTTCTTCCCTGATTTCGCGCAAGCTGGCGATCTGCCCTGCTTTCAACACTTCTGAATCACCTGATTCCACAACAACTTTCTTGTCATAAATCCAGTCATTCTCAACATTGAAATCAAAACGATCTTCAAGGTCTCCCTCAAGGAAACGGGTATCACCCGGATCAACGATTTCAACCTTTCTCATCATCTGGCGAACGATAACCTCAACGTGCTTGTCATTGATTTTCACACCCTGCAAACGATAAACTTCCTGAATCTCATTTACAACGTACTCTTGTACAGCAAATGGTCCTTTGATAGAAAGAATATCTCCAGGGGCAACCTGTCCGTCAGACATTGGCGTACCCGCTTTTACAAAGTCTCCATCCTGAACAAGGATCTGGCGTGTGAGGGTAACAAGGTACTTTTTAACAATACCATCTTTTGCCTCAACAGTGATCTCACGGTTACCACGCTTGATGGCACCGAAACTGACCACACCATCAATTTCTGAAACTACAGCAGGATTTCCTGGGTTCCTTGCTTCAAAGAGTTCGGTTACCCTTGGAAGACCTCCAGTGATATCCCTCAGTTTACCGAGGACCCTTGGAATCTTCACCAGAACCTGACCTGCAGTTACCTGATCTCCTTCTTCGATCACGATGTGTGATCCAACTGGAAGGTTGTATGTTTTTTCGTCCTTGCCCAATACCTTGAGTGAAGGAATTCTTGTTTTGTCTTTGGACTCGATAACCACTTTCTCTCTGTGTCCAGTTTGCTCATCAGCCTCTTCGCGGTAAGTAACACCATCGATAACATTGTCAAAGGCAATCTGACCTGAAATTTCAGCAACGATAACGTTGTTGAAAGGATCCCATGTGCAAATGATATCGCCCTTTGCCACTTTCTTGCCATCAGCGATCGCAAGTACAGAACCATAAGGCACGTTGTTGGTGATGAGAACGCGATCGTTCTTCACATCCATGATGCGCATCTCAGCGGTACGGCCGATAACAATCTGGATATCTTTTCCTTCATTGTTCTTGGCCTTAACGGTACGGAGCCCGTCAAACTGTACTTCACCATCAAATTTAGCAATGAGGTGTGATTCAACCGATGCAGATCCCGCAACACCACCCACGTGGAAGGTACGGAGGGTAAGCTGTGTACCCGGTTCACCGATGGACTGTGCAGCGATGATACCAACGGCATCACCACGCTGGGCAATATTTCCTGTAGCGAGGTTCAGACCATAGCAATTCACGCAACATCCACGCTTGCTCTCACAAGTGAGTACTGAACGGATTTCAATGGTTTCAATGCCTGAATCTTCAATTTTCTTCGCAGTGTCCTCGTCAATCTTTTGACCAGCACCAACCAGGAGCTCATCAGATTGAGGATCGTATACGTTATGCAGTGAAGTCCTACCAAGGATCCTGTCGTACAATGGTTCAACGATATCCTCATTGTCCTTCAAAGCACTGGTGGCAATACCCCTGAGCGTTCCACAATCTTCTTCTGTGATGATTACGTCTTGTGCAACGTCCACCAGACGACGGGTCAGGTAACCCGCATCAGCCGTTTTAAGAGCCGTATCCGCAAGACCCTTACGGGCACCATGCGTCGAGATGAAGTATTCCAATACACTCAAACCATCTTTGAAGTTGGAAAGGATTGGATTTTCGATGATCTCAGAACCTGATGAACCACTCTTACGCGGTTTGGCCATGAGTCCGCGAATACCGGCAAGCTGCTTAACCTGCTGCTTGCTACCCCTTGCTCCAGAGTCAAGCATCATGTAAACAGAGTTGAAGCCCTGCTTATCAGTTGCCATCGCACGGATAAGTGTTTCTGTAACTTTAGTATCGACCCTTGACCAAATGTCAATGATCTGGTTGTAACGTTCGTTGTTGGTGATCAATCCCATGTTGTAATTGTCCCATACTTCCTGAACTTCGCCGGAAGCCTGGTCTATCATCGCGTCTTTAGGCACATCCAACACAAGGTCTTGGATATTGAATGACAATCCACCCCTGAAGGCCATGCGGAAACCGAGTTCCTTGATGGCATCGAGGAATTTGGCAGTTGTTGGTACATTGGTGATCTTGATGATATTACCAATGATTTCGCGAAGGCTCTTTTTGGTGAGCAATGCATTTACAAAACCAACTTCACTAGGAACTGATTGGTTGAAAAGTACACGACCTACGGTAGTTTCAAGCAGTTTGAACTCCAGGATACCCGCTTCGTTCCTTACATTGGTTTTCACCTTGATGTAAGCATGCAGGTCAACCTTTCCTTCGTTGTAGGCAATGATCACTTCCTCGGCGCTGTAGAAACGCATTCCCTCTCCTTTCACTACATCAACATCGGTATTGCGTTTGCCCTTGGTAATATAATACAAACCAAGCACCATGTCCTGAGAAGGAAGGGTGATGGGCGTACCATTTTGTGGGTTGAGGATATTGTGTGAGGCAAGCATCAACAGCTGTGCTTCCAAAACGGCAGCATGGCTGAGAGGTACGTGTACCGCCATCTGGTCACCGTCAAAGTCGGCATTGAAAGAAGAACACACCAGCGGATGAAGCTGGATGGCTTTTCCTTCTACCAGTTTGGGCTGGAAGGCCTGGATCGACAAACGGTGCAGTGTTGGGGCACGGTTCAGCATGATCGGATGACCTTTCAATATATTTTCAA
>JAJTFY010000142.1 GCA_021299175.1 Chitinophagaceae bacterium | reverse complement strand
ACAAATCCTTTTTCACCGGTTCCAATCACTGCCACCGGCCTGCCTACGTCTTTGAAACGCTGCGTATCAATCTGCCCGCCTTCATCCAGTACAAATGCAGGTTTGATGTTGTTTTCCTTGAACCATTTCGAGAAAATGGCGGCACCTCTTTTGCCCGCAATTTCCTCATCATGTCCAAAAGCCAGATAAATCGTGCGTTCTGGGACATGGTTCGTTTTAAGTAATTTTTCAACCGCTTCCATGATGGCGATGGCAGAGGCCTTGTCATCCACAGCGCCTCTTCCCCAGATGGTATCGTTTTTGATGATGCCGCTGAAGGAAGGATAGGTCCATTTACTCTCAGCTACCGCTTCTACAGGGACCACATCCATGTGTGCCATCAAAACATACGGCGCTGCAGTTGTGTCTTTTCCTTTCCATTTGAATACATAACTGAATTGGTTGAATGTCATCTTTTCCAGCTGTTGGTGCATTAATGGATACGTGTTTTCCATGAAGCTGCGGAAGCGGGTAAACTCAGCTGTATCTGGGTAAACTCAGCTGTATCTATGGCCAGTGTATCGCCGAAGGAAATTGTTTTTATCTGGATGGCATTGCTCAAATGAATAGCTGCTGAATCGTTGTTGGGTATTTCAACCACGGGGCCGGCGAATGCTGCTGTCTTTTGGAAGCGAAGGGTATTGACCAGAAGGATTCCTGCAACAACAGCGAGGGCCAACAAGGCGAAATATAACAGACGTTTCATGTGATGAAGATTGAGCATTGAAGATATGAAGAAAGGCCAACTCAATCAATTTGCTGGTCTGGTTTGCATGCCTTACATTCAAGCATGAAAAAAATGCGCTCTCCATTTTGGCTCATATTGCAAGCCTTATTGCTCATGTCATCCCTTGCAAAGGCCCAATCAGAAAAAGCCGAAGCAGGGATCAAAGCCATCATGCAAGAAATACCCGTAATGGGACTTTCTGTAGCTGTGGTGAAGAACAATAAAATCATTTACACCCAATCTTTTGGTACTAAAAGTCAAGAAAACAAAACCCCGTTGACTAACGATTGTATTTTCAGGATTGCTTCGATTTCCAAATCCTTTTCTGCCACCTCCATCATGCAGCTGGCAGAAAGAAAAAAGCTTTCCATTGACCAGGATGTCAGTGAACTGATTGGGTTCAAGGTTCGCAACCCAAAGTTTCCGGAGACGGTGATTACGCTTCGCTTGATGATGTCGCATTTGTCTTCGATCAATGATAGCCAGGGGTATTTTAGCCTTGATGCCATCAACCCGGAAAAGAATCCGAACTGGGCCAAATCATACAGCAATTATGAGCCAGGCAAGGGCTATGCCTATTGCAATCTCAATTTCAACATGATTGGTACCATTATTGAAAAGGTATCAGGGGAAAGATTTGACCAGTATGTGATAAAACATGTATTGGATCCGCTTAACATCTATGGCGGGTATGATGTAGATGGATTGGATAAATCACGTTTTGCTTCGATCTATGAATACAAGCCTGATTCATCGAAATTTATTCTTTCTGAAGGTGCATATGCAAGCCGCGCTGCAGAAATATCCAAGTATACAATGGGTTATAGTACCCCAATATTTTCGCCCACTGGGGGAATGAAGATTTCTGCGCCCGACCTTGCCAAGTACATGCTGATGCACAGCAATTATGGAAAATACAGAGGGAAAAGAATCATTTCCAAAAAGAGTGCGCAACAAATGCAAACAGCCCTGTCTGCTGAAGAAGGATATGGATTTGCTATAGAGACCACCAGCAAAATGATACCAGGAAAAACCCTGAAAGGGCATACTGGTGTGGCTTATGGCTTGTTCAGTGCCATGTTTTTTCATCCAGAAGAGCAATTCGGTATTGTGGTCATCAGCAACGGATGTGCTCCGGGATATTCAGGTGGCTACAATACTGTGATCAGGAAGACGGTCAATTGTTTATACGAAAGCTTGCTTGCGAACTGAAACAATTTTCTATTTTAATCTTGTATTGGACCCCGATCAGTGCTTTGAATCCTGGTAATGTTGTTTCAGGATATCTGCCCCAAAGTCGTTGCCTTTTTCTCTCAGGATGGCATGAATATGGTTGCCATCATTGCTGAATCCAACATTGTCATATTCAATCAAAAAGTCAGGCCCGTTCAGGATATAATAATGGGGTTTGTTGTTCTCCAAACTTCCAATCCATGCGAAATAAATTTTTTCAATCCCTGACTTGATGATCTTGTCCATGAGTTGATGTGCCTTCTCGTGTTCAAAATTGTGCACGAACTCCTGGATCAGCAACTGCAGGATTTCCCTCTGGTCTTTTGTGAACTGTTTGGCCTGGATGCCATAATTGCTATCGATGCGCTGACTGCTTTTGGGGTTGGTGATGATGTCTTTCGGAACTGCGCGATTCAACACAGCAAGGGCTTTTTGTTGTGTTGACATGGACTGAACCAACATGAAACCAAAATCTTCTTCTTTGCTCAAAATCCGCAAGCCAGCATATTTCCCGGATTTCACTTCTGAAGGATCTGTCCCGATAAAATAGGGCGACATGCTGATTCTATGTCCATCGGAAGTCATGCTCAGGGCCATGTGATGGCCGCCAAAATTCAGGCCCCAGGGTTCATTGTTTGATGGCTTTCCAAAGATGGCGATATAGTAGTTCCCATGCGCCCACTTTAGGTTCTGTGTGCCTTTCAGGGATTTTTCGCTGATCTTTCCATCATCGTATGCCTGTTGATAGAGCATGTTCAAAATATCATCCAATTGCATGATGCTGGTGGTTTTCAGATACCCCTGGGAGCTGAGCAGGGCAGTGAGCACACGGTGATAGGCCAATCGGCTTTTGTCATTGAGGGAGCCATACTGAACGCCTGGGCGTGCCTCCATTCCAACAGGCAGGTTGGTCCATTTCAAACGGGCGGGGTCGTTGAATGCGTAAATGGTTTTGCTCATCTCTGCATCGCTCAGTGTCTGTAGAAACTGGTTGGCAGCTTTTATCAGTTGCGTATTTGACTGTGCATTCAATCTTGCAGTGAATGAAAACAAGAGCAGACAGGCCAGGAATGATTTTTTCATTTGTTTTGATTTGAGGGCTGAAGGGAACAGGTTTTCCCAAACAACCTGTATCTGTTTTTAGCAATCATGTCATATACATAATCCCTGATGGGTCTTGGGATGAACTGGAAATATTTTAACAAACGCGGGAAGCCATCCATCAGTTTCGCAATTTCAATGGCAGCGTCTGATTTGATGAACATCTTTTCATTTGAAATGAAGATGATTGAATCTATTTTCTGGGAGTCACTTTTCATTTTCAACAACAACTCTTTCGAAGTTTCGCTTTGTAGTGAGGCAAACTGAATTGTATTGTTCTTGTCATGCCTCGTGATGAAACGAACAGATGCGTTGCAGAGATTGCATATTCCGTCGAACAGTACAATATTCATTGGTGCAAAGGTAGGTTAACGCTATCAATTGGCGTCTTCAGTGAAGGGTTTGTATAAGGCTTGATTTCACTTCAATAAGATCCTTCTGGTTCCAATGATAAACGGTATCATTATTGAATATCCGATGAAAAAGGGGATGATTTGATCAATCCATCCCATCACCAAAAAAAAGGCCATCAATAACAGCTGGAATCCCAATCCATAAAATGAGACCATGAACATGAACCATTTCGGAGTGACGATTGCTTTTGAGGCATTTGGGTCAAGGGCATAAATTAAGTCATCAAATACCTTGTAGAGCAAACGAAACAACTTGAACAGGACGTTGACCATGGCCTGACTTTCTTCAGGATATGCCTTTGGGGATTGATTTTCAAAAATCTGGCTCGTGATTTCACCATCTGTGCTGTGTCGTAAGATCACATGGTAGTAATTGTACAATGTTCCCTGGGTCTGTATGCAGATAAAGGCCAGCAGAGCCCATCCCAAATTTGTATGTGTGAAAATGGCGATGGAAACAATCAGGCCAATATTGAGCAGGCTGTCGAGGATAGAATCGAGGTAACGCCCTGTATAGGACGGTTGATTTTTAGTCCTTGCCAGTTGACCATCTGCAGCATCCAAAATCGATTTAAGAATCAGGAAAAATCCTGCAGCCCAATATTGTTCAACTCCCATACAAAATATGGCCAGCAGACCAGAAAGGCCAAACAGCAAGGTAAGGTGAACAGCAGTGACCTTTGTTGATTTCAAGCCTTGCACAATGATCCTGGCAGCGGGCCTGCCATAATCTGAAACATCGATAAATTTATTTTCAATAGTAAGTTTGGACATGGGTTGGTTGCCTCCAATCAAAGGGTAATTTATTCTAATACCATTGTGGCAACTTGAAAAACAAGACAATGCAGAAACATTTTTTATGTTAATGCATTAAAGTGTGGCAAAAGTCAACGATGGCCTAGCGGATTATTCTCTATACAAGCAACAAAATTAAACTTGTCCTACCACAATCCATATTTGTGTGGAGCATTCGAGCCTTTTTAGCAAACAGAATTTCAATTTTATTTTAGCCCTCAGCATTTTTGGATGAGCTTCCCAAGTTCATCCTGATGTAGAGATCTTCTACTTGTTTCCTTGCCCATGGCGTCTTTCGCAGAAATTTTAGGCTGGATTGAACACTTGGATTGCTGTTGAAACAATTGATCCGAATGTGTTGACCCAGGTCTTCCCAACCGAAGTATTCAACGAGTTCATTAACGATCATTTCCAATGTCTTGCCATGCAATGGGTCTTTTGATGTTTCAGTCATGCGCTTGATTTATGCATTAAATCTGCATTGTCAAATGTAAAGATCATTTAAA
>JAJTFY010000032.1 GCA_021299175.1 Chitinophagaceae bacterium | reverse complement strand
TAAAACGGGCTGGATTTCTATCCGGGCCCTTTTTTTTTGCTCCTGATCGTAAGAAAGGGGGCGATCAAAAAAATCCCTGCCGAAGCAGGGATAATCAATTAAATTTCAGCCATTTGTGCAATGGCCTCACTTTTGTAAAGGCCCTCGTCAAGTTTCTTCTTTGTTTCTTCAAACGCTTTTAAGGTCAATTGGATTTCCTCGTCCGTATGAACCGCTGTGGGTATCAATCGATAGATGATATGCCCTTTGGGGATAACAGGATAAACCACAATGGAGCAGAAAATATTGTAATTCTCCCTCAGGTCGGTAACCATATGGGTTGCTTCCTCAACACCACCTTTCATGTAAACTGGTGTTACCACAGAATCTGTTTTTCCGATATCAAACCCTTTTTCTTTCAGACCATTCTGCAGTTTCAATGCATTTTCCCAAAGTTTAGCTTTTAGGGATGGTTGTGTTTTGAGCAGTTCCAGCCTTTTCAGGTTTCCGATGACCAATGGCATGGGAAGTGATTTAGCGAAAATCTGGCTTCTGATATTGTACCTTACGTAGTCTATGATTTGTTTAGGGCCAGCAACAAAAGCACCAATCGATGCCATTGATTTGGCGAAGGTGGAAAAATAAAGATCAATATCATCCTGTACCCCCTGCGCTTCTCCGGCACCTGCTCCTGTTTCTCCGAGTGTACCGAAGCCGTGGGCGTCGTCCACCAGCAGCCGGAATGAATATTTCGGCCTCAGCGCAGCGATTTCTTTCAGTTTGCCTTGGTCTCCCGCCATTCCAAATACTCCTTCGGTAATGAGCAAAATACCTCCGGCATTTTGTTTTTCAATCAATGCGGTAGCACGCTGCAGTTGCTTTTCGCAATCATCTATTTCATTGTGTTTGAACACAAACCTATGCCCTTGATGAAGCCTCAATCCATCAATGATACAGGCATGGCATTCAGCATCATAGACGATCACGTCGTGGCGTGAACAGAGGGCATCGATCAAGCTGAGAATACCCTGGTATCCGAAATTGAGCAAAATGGCATCTTCCTTCATTTCAAAAGCAGCCAACTGCCTCTCAAGCTCTTCATGATGGTTGGTATTCCCACTCATCATCCTGGCTCCCATGGGGGATGCCAGTCCAAACTCGGCGGCAGCATCGGCATCAGTCTTCCTGATGACTGGGTGGTTGGCAAGTCCAAGATAATTATTGAGGCTCCAGACAATTTTTTCTTTTCCCCTGAAGTTCATCCTGCTTCCAATTTCACCTTCCAGTTTTGGGAAGGCAAAATATCCATGTGCCCTTTCACGGTGCTGGCCAAGCGGTCCTTGGTTCTTGATCAGTCTTTCGAAAATGTCTGCCATACGCGTAGGAGTTTTGATTTAGCTTCCTGCAAAGATAAAAATTTTAAAAATAAGATTATCCAACAGGATGTTCATAAAATCAGGAGATCCAAGCATTGCATTCCCATACCTTTGTCTAGCAAAAAAAATAATCGATGATAAGAATCAAAATGTTGGCAATGATAGGCTTGTTGCTGATCTCCAGCAGCGGTATTGCACAGAAAACAGCCTCTTCTTCCAAACCCAAACTGGTTGTTGGGGTGATGGTGGATCAAATGCGATGGGATTATCTCTACCGTTTTCAGCACAGGTACGGTCAAAATGGATTAAAAAGGATCCTCAGAGAAGGATTTTCCTGTGAAAATGCACAAATTTCCTATGCCCAGACCGTTACTGCTGCTGGCCATGCAAGTGTTTACACAGGATCTGTGCCTGCCATCAATGGCATCATGGGGAATGAGTGGTATGACCGGTCTTTGAAAAGGGATGTTTATTGTGTGGAGGATGACGCTGTCAAAATTGTTGGTGGAACCGGAAAGGGAGAGCCCATGTCTCCTAAAAATCTGATGACGACAACTATTACTGATGAATTAGAGTTGGCCACCAATTTCAGGTCTAAAGTAATTGGTGTGGCCATCAAAGACAGGGGAAGCATTTTGCCTGCCGGTCATGCTGCAGACGCAGCCTATTGGTATGAACCAAGTTCTGGTAATTTTGTGTCCAGTACCTGGTACATGAAAGATTTGTCTTCATGGGCTAATGCTTTTAACATGCGAAAGATTGTGGATTCCTTGTACACCAGACCCTGGAACCTCAGCCATCCCCTCGAAACCTATACACAAAGTGATGTAACCAATCCTTTGTACATCAACAATCCTTTTCCCCGCAGCCTGGCATCCAATATTGGCAAGAATTATGGGGCAATTTCTTCAACACCATGGGGCAATACCCTGACCTTGGAATTCTCAAAAGCTGCTGTGGAAGCAGAGGCCATGGGAATGGACAGCATCACTGATTTCCTCGCCATCAGCCTTTCATCTCCAGATTATATTGGGCATTCATTTGGTCCTAATGCTGTTGAAATTGAAGACAATTATATCAAACTCGATAAAGAATTTGAATTGTTTTTCAATTACCTCGACAAGAAGGTCGGAAAAGGCAATTATCTCTTTTTCCTGACTGCAGACCATGCAGTTGCCCATGTTCCTGCATTTTTGCAGCAGCATCAGATGCCCGCAAAAACAATGCGATCAAGCAAGAAAGCGGAGGAGACAACCATGAAAAAATTTGGGTTGAAAAAATTGGTGGAAGCATCTGCCAACTATCAGTTGTACCTGAACAGAAAATCCATTGATTCTGCAGGCCTAGATTTTGGGGCAGTCAAATCACACCTCATCGCTGAATTGAACAAAGAAGAAGATGTACTGCTGGCATTTGACAATGCATCCATCAATGCCGCCAATCTCCCAGCAGAGTACAAAGAAATGTTCATCAAAGGGTTTAACCACAAGTTGGCAGGAGATATTCAAGTGGTGTACAGGCCTGGGTATTTTTTCAGCAATTCCAATACAGGTACCACCCATGGATCCATGTATCCCTATGATTCACATATTCCTTTGCTTTGGATGGGCTGGGGCGTGAAGCAGGGGCTTACACACAGAAAAGTTTACATGAGTGATATTGCTGCAACACTCGGAGCCATATTGAAAATTCAGATGCCCAGCGGCAATGTGGGCAGCGCTATCCAAGAACTGATCAAATAATAAAAGCAGTATTCCATGCAACAATATTTGGACCTGGTAAAGCATATCATCGAAAAGGGGACCGACAAAACGGATCGAACTGGAACTGGAACGAGAAGTATTTTCGGATACCAGATGCGGTTCAATTTGCAGGATGGATTTCCGATGGTCACCACCAAAAAGCTGCACCTCAGGAGCATCATTCATGAATTGCTTTGGTTCCTCAAGGGAGATACGAACATCAAGTACCTCAAGGACAATGGTGTTGGGATCTGGGATGAGTGGGCCAACGAGGAGGGTGAGCTGGGCCCTGTATACGGTAAGCAGTGGCGGTCATGGTCAGGTGCTGACGGGAAGGTCTATGATCAAATTACTGACCTGATCGCACAAATCAAGAAAACCCCCGACAGCCGAAGGCTGATTGTCAGTGCATGGAATGTGGCAGAGCTGCCTCAAATGGCCCTGATGCCCTGTCATACCATATTCCAGTTTTATGTTGCGGATGGAAAACTTTCCTGTCAGTTGTATCAACGATCTGCAGATGTATTTCTTGGCGTGCCTTTCAATATAGCTTCATATGCCTTATTGACCTTGATGGTGGCGCAGGTTTGCGACCTTGAGCCTGGCGATTTTGTGCACAGCTTTGGCGATGTTCACTTGTACAACAATCATTTTGAGCAGGCAGGTTTGCAATTGTCAAGGGAGCCATTCCCCTTGCCCACCATGAAAATCAATCCTGCGGTGAAGGATATATTTGGGTTCAGTTTTGAAGATTTCACCCTGGAGGGATACCAGTCTCATCCGGGCATCAAAGCGCCAGTGGCCGTATAATTTAATTTCTTAATCATGATGATTTCATTGGTTGTTGCCGCTTCAGAAAACAATGCCATTGGTCAGGATAATTCACTGCTTTGGAAACTTCCCAATGACATGAAGTTTTTCAAGAACCTTACATGGGGGATGCCCGTCATCATGGGAAGAAAAACCTTTGCGTCAATGGCCTCCAAGCCCTTGCCAGGCAGGATCAATATTGTCATCAGCAGAAATCCAGAAGTTCTTCCCATCCAGGAAAATGTTTGGCCTGCCAACACTCTTGAGCATGCTCTTGAGTTAGCCCGTTCATCTGACTGTCTAGAAGCATTTGTGATTGGTGGTGGAGAAATATACAAGCAGTGCATCGCAATCGCTGATCGCATTTACATGACTCGGGTGCATGCCCGTTACCCTGATGCAGATACATTTTTTCCAGCCATTGATGATTCATTGTTCAGGATTGAAAATGCAATTGATATGTCTGCCGATGAAAAACATGCACAGGCCTATCGTTTTGAAACCTGGCAAAGGGTTGGCCATACAACCCTTTAATTCAGCACATGTACAACAGTTTTCAACTTGCATGGAAATTTCTGGTCTACTTGTTGACCTCATCCAATGGAAAAGGTCATGGGGTTCATTCTCCTTTTGTTTTTGATTTTATTGTTCAAGTATTGAGAGGGAAGCAGGAGCATGTTGAAGGCTTCAGGAAAATTGAAGCCAAAAGAAAATTGCTTCAACATTCAAAACAAGTATTGGATGTGCTGGACTTGGGGGCAGGTTCCAGCTCAGGCAATAAAAATCAGCGGACGGTTTCCTCCATTGCAAAACGCGCCGCCAAACCTTCAAGGTTTGCGAGATTGTTTTACCGGATCATTTGTTACTACAAGGTAGATTCGGTCCTTGAGTTGGGCACCTCTCTTGGGCTTACAACCAGGTATTTGTCGATCGCCCAACCCCGTTATGGCGTCATCTCCATTGAAGGAGCACCTGCCATTGCCAATTTCACATCCAAAAGCCTTGCTGAGGAGGGGACGCAAAATACAACCATTCTTACCGGAGATTTCAAAGACCATCTCACTGGTGTTCTGGCTTCTATGAAAGGCAGCAAGATGGTGTTTTTTGACGGCAACCACCAGTATCAGCCCACCCTTGATTATTTCAAGGCGGCATTGGAGGTGATTGCTGATGAAGACATCCTCATTTTCGACGACATCCACTGGAGCAAAGACATGGAAAAAGCCTGGTCAGAAATTAGAAAAAATGAAAAAGTAACCTGTACCATTGATTTGTTTTTTATTGGCATCGTTTTTTTTAGAAAAGAATTCAAGGAAAAGCTTGATTTTGCTATACGTTTCTAATTTTACCAAAAACATCGCATTGTTAATTTGATTAGCTTTGCCTCCTCAAACAATCCCCATGATCGTTGGTGTTTTAAAAGAAGCCGCCCCCGAAACAAGGGTTTCCCTTATCGCAGAAGGCGCTGCGCAACTAATCAAGAAAAATATCTCAGTTTGGATCGAAAGTGGAGCAGGCATGAATGCCTACTGTTCTGACGATGATTACCGTACTGTCGGTGCAGAAATCAAATCTGCTGAGGAAATCTCTAAGGCTGCAGACGTGATTCTATCCATCCATGCTCCTTCCATTGAGATCAGGAATGGCGCAGTGTTGATTGGCATGTACCAGGCAAGGTTCCAAACCGATCGCATCAAGCAGTGGAATGACAGAGGTGCTGTTGTCTACAGCATGGAGCTCTTGCCCAGAACGACAAGGGCCCAAAGCATGGATATCCTTTCCAGTCAGGCTAACATAGCGGGATACAAGGCTGTGCTGACCGCCGCCAATGCCTACGGACGTTATTTTCCCATGTTCATGACAGCTGCCGGCAGCGTCGCTCCTGCGAAAATGCTGATTTTGGGAGCCGGTGTGGCTGGCCTTCAGGCCATTGCCACTGCAAAAAGATTGGGTGCAGTAGTAGAGGTATTTGACACCAGGCCTGCAGTAAAAGAAGAGGTGCAAAGCCTTGGTGCAAAATTTATTGAAGTGCCAGGTGCTGCTGATGCATCAACGGCAGGAGGATATGCAGTGGAACAATCTGAGGAGTACAAAAAGAATCAACAGGCAAAGATTGCTGAAAGTGTTGCTAAAGCTGATATCATCGTCACTACAGCACAAATACCCGGGAAAAAAGCCCCCATCCTCATCACAGCCGAAATGCTCAACACCATGCGCAGAGGCAGTGTGATCATCGACCTTGCTGCATCTACAGGAGGCAATACACCAATGACCAAAGACCGCGAAACAGTTCATTACAATGGGCTTACCATCATCGGTGACAGCAATCTACCAGCAACCATGCCATCTGATGCCAGCAAATTGTATGGAAAAAATATCCTGAACTTTCTCCAGTTGATCACCAACAAGGAAGCTCAGCTGATCACGGATTCAGAGGACGAACTGGTGAAAGGGGCAAGGGCCATTGCACAATAAAAAAACAAAATCATATTCAACATGAATCAGATCTTGAACTGGATTGCTGCTCATCAGGAAATGGCATACATCGTCATTCTGATGATTTTTGTCGGAATAGAAATTATCGGAAAAGTACCCAGTGTGTTGCATACACCCTTGATGAGTGGAGCCAATGCCATCCATGGAGTGGTGATCATTGGTGCCATCATTGTGATGGGGCAGGCTGAAGAGGGCAATACCATCGCCTTGGTGTTGGGCTTTTTGGCAGTGATTCTTGGAACACTGAATGTGGTTGGTGGATTTGTGGTGACAGACAGGATGCTTGAAATGTTTAAAAAGAAAAAATAATTTATCTCTAAATAGGATACCATGGAATTGAATTTGCTTGTGTTTTGCTATTTGTTGGGATCTGTAACATTCATTGTTGGATTGAAGATGCTCTCCAATCCTGTTTCTGCGCGGAATGGAAACCTTGTTGCCGCTGCAGGGATGTTTGTAGCCATCATGGGTACCATTTTCCTCTATGAGGATGAAGGGAAAAAATTAGGCAATTATGGTTGGATTTTTTCGGCATTGGTGATCGGAACCATCGTCGGAACCTTGATGGCCAAGCGTGTAAAAATGACGGCCATGCCTGAAATGGTAAGCCTTTTCAATGGAATGGGAGGCGCATGTGCTGCACTCATTTCTGTGATAGAATTCAGGCACCTGATGCATGGGTATGATCCTGCAACCTATGCCAGCAATGGGTACTCCTTTTTCTCAAGCCTCGATGGAACCACCATGCTCATTATCTTCCTGGGATTGATCATCGGATCGGTTTCATTTTCTGGAAGCATGATTGCCTGGGGGAAGTTGAATGGCAAGATCAAGGATTTTGCATTCAAAGGACAGCACATCATCAATCTTGTCATTCTTCTGCTCAACGTAGCCATCGCAGCATTCATCATCATTGCAAGGCCAGAAGAAACGCCTTTGTTCTTTTATGCCATCATCCTGCTTTCCATACTCTATGGGGTGTTTTTTGTTTTGCCAATCGGTGGAGCAGACATGCCAGTAGTCATTTCTCTCCTCAACTCTTTCACAGGTGTTGCGGCAGCATGCGGAGGATTTTTATATGATAACAAAGTAATGCTCACTGGAGGAATCCTGGTGGGAGCTGCAGGAACCTTGTTGACCATGTTGATGTGTAAAGCGATGAACAGGTCTTTGAGCAATGTATTGATTGGCTCCTTTGGAGGAGGCAATGCTGCAGCAGGTGGTGCTGGTCCACAGGGTGGAACATACAAGGAAATTTCGCTGAGTGATGCTGCGGTGGTCATGAGTTATGCCAACAAAGTAATGATCGTTCCCGGCTATGGCCTTGCTGTAGCCCAGGCCCAGCACATCTGCCATGAACTGGAAAAAACATTGGAAGCAAAAGGTGTTGAAGTGAAATATGCCATCCACCCGGTTGCGGGAAGGATGCCAGGCCACATGAACGTATTGTTGGCAGAGGCTGATGTGAGTTATGAAAAATTGCTTGAAATGGAATTGGCGAATGAAGAGTTTAAATCAACTGATGTTGTCCTGATTTTGGGAGCCAACGATGTGGTCAACCCTGCGGCAAAATCTGATCCTTCTTCGCCCATCTATGGTATGCCTATATTGGAAGTCGAACAGGCCAAACATGTTATTGTTAACAAGCGCAGCATGAAGCCAGGATATGCGGGCATTGAGAACCAGTTGTTTTTTCAGCCCAAGACTTCCATGCTGTTTGGCGATGCAAAAAAGGCCTTGCAGGATTTGCTTGCAGAGGTACGCAGCATCTAACATTTTTATTGCATCGATTTGAGGAATGGATTGTGTAATTTTATGCAATAAAATTTCCTCTATGCGGCTGTTCAATATTTGCCTGTTCTTGACGTTTTTTCATCCCTGTTTTTCTCAGCAGAAAATTACCGGTTTCTTCCCGCAGAATGCCCAGCGGCAGTTGGCCTTCGAAAAGCAATTTGATACCCTGTTGAGCACATCAAATCAAGACGAATGGATGAAATTCTTAACTTCTGGTCCACATCACATTGGATCAGCCAAAGGCAAGGCCAATGCGGAGTACATGGCCTCATTGTTTCGCCAATGGGGATATGAAACTGAACTGGCCGAATACCATGTGCTTTTCCCCACACCCAAATTTCGTTCATTGGAATTGTTGGGTGATAAGCCCTACAAAGCCAGGCTTGAGGAGCCCGTCATGGCGGAAGATAAAACCTCAGGAATCAAGTCAGAACAGCTTCCAACCTACAATGCTTATTCTGCCGATGGAGATGTTACTGCTGAACTTGTTTTTGTGAACAGGGGAATTCCGGCAGATTATGAGGAACTGGAAAGAATGGGCATCAGTGTAAAAGGAAAGATAGTCATTGCCAAATATGGAGGTTCTTGGAGGGGCATCAAGCCCAAGGTGGCAGCAGAGCATGGCGCCATTGGTTGCATCATTTATTCTGATCCCTCCGATGATGGATACGTTGCTGGTGATGTTTATCCAAAAGGGCCATACCGCCCAGGACAGGGCGTTCAACGGGGTTCTGTCATGGACATGCCAGTTTATCCTGGCGATCCAACTACACCCGGCTATGGTTCAACTGAGAATGCCAAGCGACTGGGCCGTGATGAAGTGACCACGATCATGAAAATTCCTGTATTGCCCATATCATACGAAGATGCCCTTCCTTTGTTGCAATCACTCAAAGGGCCTGTAGTACCTGATGGATGGAAAGGCGGCTTGCCCATCACCTATCATGCTGGTCCGAGTATAAGCAAGGTCAGGCTTCATTTGGAATTCAATTGGGACATCAAACCTCTTTACAATGTCATTGCAAAAATGAAAGGTTCCCAGTTGCCAGACCAATGGGTCATCAGGGGGAATCACCATGATGGATGGAACATGGGCGCAGCAGATCCAATCAGTGGCATGGTGGCAGAAATGGAAGAGGCTAGGGTGATTGGAGCATTGGCCAAGAAAGGTTTTCTACCCAAGCGTACATTGGTTTTCTGTGCGTGGGATGGGGAAGAGCCAGCCTTGCTGGGATCTACAGAATGGGTTGAAGACCATGCTGCAGAGCTTCAAAAGAAAACAGTGGCCTACCTTAATTCAGACGGCAACAGCAGAGGCTTTTTGGGAATTGGAGGATCACATGCCCTAGAAAACTTTTTCAATGAAGTGGCTGCTGATGTGAAAGATCCCCAGACAGGCGTGAGTGTGCTGGAAAGAAAATATGCCAAAACCTTAGCATCCGCAGACCGGTCTGCGAAGGCCAAAATCCTGGGCAACCGGTACATGAAAATCAGTGCCCTTGGAGCGGGGTCTGATTATTCTCCTTTCTTTCAACACCTTGGTATTCCTTCCGCCAACATTGGCTTTGGTGGGGAAGGAAGCGGTGGTGAATACCATTCCATTTATGATTCTTATGATCATTTCACCCGCTTCAAAGACCCAGGGTATCATTATGGCACGGCCTTGGCAAAAACTGCTGGGAGGGCCATGTTGCGTCTGGCCAATGCGGATGTCCTGCCATTTGATTATAACATTCTCACAGGAACCATTACCGAATACCTCGCTGAACTGAAGTCCATGTTAGAGCAACTTCGCAGTGATGCTGAAATGGAGAATAAACTGATCAATGATAAAGTGTATCAACTCGCTGCCGATCCCCAATTGAAATTTGCATTGCCCAAAACCAAATTGTCTGTACCCTTTCTTGAATTCAGCCCTGTAGAAAATGCAATGGCGGTCTTGAAAAAAGATACCGAATCGTTGAAAAAACTGTTGTTGGGTGCTGATAAGCTGGATGCATTACAATTGGACAAATTGAATGCGATCCTTTACCAGGCAGAGCAAAAGCTGCTCTATGAAAAAGGATTGCCCAGAAGACCCTGGTACAGGCACCAGATTTACGCTCCAGGTTTCTATACCGGTTATGGCGTGAAAACCCTTCCTGGTATAAGAGAGGGAATCGAAGAGGGCAACTGGTCTGAAGCACAGGAAAGGATCCGCATTCTTGCCACTACCTTGGCGGATTTTGATTCAACCATAAAGGCTGCATCAGCCATTTTTAACTGATGTTTCTAAGAGAAGATTTTATCCATTCGCTAGAGGGCTGTGAAGGATTCCTGCCTGATGAAATGATTGCTGCGCATCAGGAATCCACACCAGTCTCTGTGCGCTTAAATCCTCAGAAGGCATGTGGGTTAGAAAATGTTTTTCCAGTTGAGAACATTGGCAATTTGGTAGCCTGGTGCCCCAATGCTTTTTACCTCAACAACAGGCCCAGTTTTACCATGGATCCTCTTTTTCATGCTGGCACTTATTATGTTCAGGAAGCATCCAGCATGTTCATTCATCATCTTATGTCCACCGTGCTTCATGGTCAAACAGGATTGATGGCATTGGATCTTTGTGCAGCGCCTGGAGGAAAGACCACCTTGTTGTCTGCAATGCCTCATTTTCAGCTGGTGCTTGCAAATGAAATCATACAAACCCGTGTACCCGTATTGCAGGAAAATACCATCAAATGGGGCGCCGGGCATGTTTTTGTGTCAAACAATGATCCAGCAGATTTTGAAAAAATGGGTGCCATGTTTGATCTGGTATTGGTAGATGCTCCTTGTAGTGGCAGTGGGTTGTTCAGAAAAGATGAAGCAGCCATGAATGAATGGAATCCAAACCTGGTAAGCTTTTGCTCAGCTCGGCAAAAAAGGATTCTGGCCAGTGCCATGCATTCGATTGTTGAAGGGGGATATTTATTGTATTCCACTTGTTCTTACTCAAGAGAGGAGAACGAAGACAACCTTGACCATATCATGGATTCCGGACTTTTTGAATCCATCGCTGTTGAGGTTCCAGTTGAATGGAATGTTGTGGAGAGTTTTTCTACAATCAATAAAGCAAAAGGCTACAGGTTTTATCCCAACAAGGTGAGGGGTGAAGGATTTTTTTGTGCCCTGTTCCGAAAAACCGGAACAACCTTTTCCCAATATAAACATGATGCCGGAAAGCTAGAACTTGTTAAGCCCCCTTCCGTTTTGTATGATTGGATCAACCCTTCTCCGCAGCTACGGTTCTTTAAAAAGGAAAACGAAGTTTTTGCCATTGATGAAATCAACCTGCCCGCATTACAACAATTCAGAGCGTTTTTGAGGTTGAGGAAATCCGGCCTGAGGTTGGGTGCTGAAATAAGGGCTGATCTCATACCAGATCATGAACTCGCCATGTCATGCATGTTGTCTCAACATGTCCCGGTGTTGGATCTTAGTCTTGAAGAAGCAATCGCATTTTTGAGAAAAGACACTATCGATAGAGAAGGGTCTTTAAAAGGCTGGATCCTTGCAAAATACATGGGCAATGGATTGGGTTGGGTGAAATTGGTTCAGGGAAGGGTAAAGAATCATTATCCGATGTCCTGGAGGATCCTGAAACGGGATTGAAAATGTTAAAATTATTTGATAATCTACAGTTTTCTAGGATCTGCCTTGCAGCCTTGAAGAATATATATTATTTTGTAATGTAATCTACCAGTATGAGGATAGTTTTTCTTTCGTTTGTCTTGCTTATTTCCGCATCCCTCATGGGACAGCAGCAAAAGTTTATTGCTCGGAATTCCGGCAGTCAGCTTTATCTGGAACATAAGGTAGCCCCCAAAGAGAATTGGTACAGTGTTGGCCGAATTTACTTTATCAGTCCAAGGGAAATTGCTTCTTTCAATCAGCTTTCCATTGACAAGGGTTTGGGTATAGGACAGTTATTGAAAATTCCATTAAAGCCAGAAAATTTCTCACAATCCACTGATAACAAAAACGCTGGGAGAAAGGTCGTACATGTTGTTCAACCCAAAGAAGGATTGTACAAACTTTCAAATCTCTACAATGTAGACAAAGAGTTGTTGAAAAAAATGAATGGTCTTTCATCTGATCAGCTCAATGCCGGCACAAACCTGGTTGTAGGATATTTGATCCCATCAATAGTGGAGTCTGTGGCTTCACTCACACCATCTAGTCCGGTAAATACATCACCTGAGACACCCAAGCCTTCCAAAGTTGATGAGAAAGCGTTGGTGGTTGAAGAAAAACCAAAGAAACAGGCTCCTCCTTCCCCTGAAGGATCATTACCTATTCCACAAAATGCTGCTAATAGTTCGCAAACTGCAGCTCCAGTAAGGGTTGTTGAGGAGAAAGTTGAGGCAACCAAACCCGTTGCTTCAAATCCAATTTCAAGCCCCAGTCAGCCCTCAAAACCAGAAAAAAATTACTTTTCTACTCTATTCGAGCAACAATCAAAAGAGGGGAAACAACAAAATCTTGAAAATTCCGTTTATGGGGTTTTTAAGAGTACCAGCGGATGGAAGGATGGGAAATATTACGTGTTGATGAACAATGTGGTGCCGGGAACTGTGGTGAAATTGGTCAGGAAGTCTTCGGACAAAGTGTTATATGCCAAAGTACTTGGAGCAGTTCCGCCGGGAAAGGAAAGTGAGGGAATGTCATTGAGGATGAGCAATGCTGCCATCGCAGCGCTTGGCTTGAGTGATACGGGCAACGATGTGGACCTGGTTTGGTTTAATTAGACAACGTACACAATCAATATCATGTCAACAGAAAGAAAATTTCAGGCACCTCCAAGTCTTGCCCCATATGTGGGCGCTTGGGATAAAGAGGCAGTAAAGCATCTTTTGAGAAGGACCATGTTCGGCGCCAAAAAAGATGATATCCTTTATTTTACTTCTCTTGGACTCAATGGTTCCATCAATCAGCTTTTGAACACAAGCCTTCCATTGCCGGCTCCGCCAGTAAAGGAATATGCTGTAGGCAATGCTGATGTGCCCGATACGCTCATTGGCCCAGGTGAAACATGGGTAAATGACCCTAACAACGATGGTACCATTGCATCCTACCGCAGGTCTTCATTCAAGAAATGGTGGGTGGGTAACATTATCAATCAAGACAGGACCCTGAGGGAAAACATGTGCATTTTTTGGCACAATCATTTTTCAACGGAGACAAACGACGTTAGCAATGCCCAGTATGTCTATAAGCATCATAACCTTATCAGGTCGAATGCGCTAGGTAACATCAAATCATTGGTGAGGGCCATGTCCATAGATCCAGCCATGTTGGTATACTTGAATGGTCAAAACAACAACAAGTCAGCTCCCGACGAAAACTATTCCCGTGAAATCCAGGAGTTGTTTGTAATTGGTAAGGGGGCTGGTGCAGATTTTACTGAATCTGATGTAAAGGAAGCAGCCAAGCTGTTCACTGGTTGGAGAAACAATGCTACAAAAATCGACGCTTATTTCGATTCCAACCGTCATGATACGACCAACAAACAGTTTTCTTCTTTCTATGGCAATACATTGATCAAAGGAAGAACAGGAGCAACCGCTGGAGACCTGGAGTTGGACGATTTCCTCAACATGCTTTTTGCCAATAACGAGGCCGCACTCTTCCTCTGCAGGAAATTATACATCTGGTTCGTTTATTATAAAATCACTCCAGAAGTTGAGGCAGGTTTCATAGCACCTTTGGCAAAACTCTTGAGGGACAGCAATTATGAGGTTAAGCCAGTATTGAAAGTGCTCTTGAGCAGTGAGCATTTTTTTGACATGATGAACAGGGGCTGTCAGATCAAGAGTCCAGTTAACATGATGATAGGCCTGTTACGCGAATTTGAGGTTAAGTTTCCTACACCTGATTTGTATACCACCAACTATGGCCTCTGGAACCAGATGCTGAGTTATTTCACCAACCTCCAGCAAAACCTGGGTGATCCGCCAGATGTAAGTGGATGGAAAGCCTATTATCAAGAGCCTGGTTATTATGAGTATTGGATCAATACGGATACTTTGCCCAAAAGAATTCAATACCTCGACTCATTGGTTACCAACGGATACACCGTCAGTGGCTTTAAGGTAGTGGTTGATGGTTTGGCGTATGTTAAAAAGATGGCTGCACCCAGGGATCCCAACAAGTTGATCGATGAATTGGCTGACCATGTTTTGGGGATTCCCATTTCAACTCAGCACAAAGCACAATTGAAACGGGATATATTGTTGTCTGGGCAGTCTGATGATCTTTATTGGGCGACAGCCTGGGATTTGTATATATCAACCCCATCCAACGCAGCCAATACAAAATATGTAACGACCGCAATCACCAATTTGATCAAATACATGGTTGATCTTCCTGAATTTCAACTTTGTTAATCCGTACATCATGAACAGAAGAAAATTCCTCAATGGATACCTGCCAGCAGGTGTAATGATTCCTTCCTTTGTCAATGGCATGGGCTTCAAGGCATTTGAATCGGGGCATACTTTCCTCAATAATATGCTGCTCCCGGGAGGCGACAATGACAGGGTATTTGTGGTAATTCAATTGAACGGAGGTAATGATGGTTTGAATACTGTTATACCGCTTGATCAGTTCAGCAAGTATCAGAATGCGCGAAAGAATATCTTTATTGAAGAATCAAAGGCATTGCGGTTGAATGGTGTTGATAATATCGGATTGCATCCTGCAATGACCGGTTTGCAACAGCTCTACAACGATGGGAAGTTGCATGTTGTGCAATCTGTAGGCTATCCCCAGCCCAATTTTTCTCATTTCAGGGCTACTGATATTTGGATGAGTGCATCGGACAGCAGACAGGTATTGAATACAGGTTGGCTTGGCCGTTTCCTGGATGAGATGTATCCTGGATTTCCTATTGGATATCCCAACAGTACAATGACTGACCCTTTGGCCATCCAGATTGGTTCTGTTACTTCTTTGACACTGCAAGGTGCTGCGCAACCCATGGGAATGAGTATTTCCAATCCCAGTAATTTCTACAGTTTTGTCAACAATCAGATAGACCCTGCTCCCAATACTTATGCAGGCAAGGAGTTGAATTTTGTAAGAGAGATGTCGAAGCAAACCCAGAAGTTTGGAGAGGTCATCAAGACGGCTAATGCTAAAGTCACGACGCAATCGCCTTATCCAACCAGCAACTCACTGGCTGATCAACTCAAAATTGTAGCCCGGCTGATCAAAGGTGGATTGAAGACCAAGATCTATATGGTCAATTATGGTGGGTTTGATACACATTCTAACCAGACCGTTGCTGCAGATACCTCCATTGGTTCACATGCAACATTGTTGGGTAATGTGAGCAATGCCATCAAGGCCTTCATGGATGACCTTAAATTCCAGGGGATAGAGGAGCGTGTGGTTGGAATGACCTATTCGGAGTTTGGTCGACGTGTTCTCAGCAATGGATCCAACGGTACAGACCATGGTGCAGCTGCTCCGCTATTTGTTTTTGGTGCAATGGTGCAGGCGGGTGTAAGCGGCACAACTCCAATTTTGCCGATGAATCCAACAGTGGGAGACAATGTTCCCTATCAATATGATTTCAGGAGTATTTATGCCAGTATCCTTTCCAATTGGCTCTGTGTTAATGATACTACCCTGAACAATGTGATGTTGAAAAACTTCCAGAAACTGCCTTTGACAAAATTGGGTACCTGTTCAATACTTAATCCTGTAGGGAATCCCGATCAGTTGATTGTTGTCTATCCCAATCCATTCCATAAAAAACTCACCATACAGTTCAAGTCAGCAGGTGGGCATACCATGATTCAGGTGATGGATTCTGCTGGAAGATTGGTGAAGATACTCATCGATGCCAATTTTGAGGCGGGTACTTTCAGGGTTGATTTTGATGGTGAACATCTTCCTGCAGGGCTTTATTACATCAGGTTGCAAAATCAGGTCATACAGCAAGTGAAATCCGTTATCAAGATCTGATCGTCTTTATTGTTTTAATTGTACAGCAATGATGGAATGGAAACTGGTCAAGTCGGATTATCTTTTCAAGGATCTATGGTTTACTGTCAGAAAGGATTCTTGTATGCGTGGAGATGGGAAAATCATCGATCCTTATTATGTATATGAGTTTCCAGATTGGGTGACTGCAGTGGCGATGACCAAGGCCGGGGAGTTTATTTTTGAACGGCAATATAGGCATGCGAGTGGTCTTACATTGATGGAAATCCCAGGCGGATGTGTAGACAAGGAAGACGAAGATCTTGAGTATGCCATTGCCAGAGAACTGCGCGAAGAGACAGGGTATCAGTTCGAGTCTTTTGAATACCTTGGCAAGACTTCCGCTAATCCTTCAACACACAACAACTGGATGCATTTTTACCTTGCAACCGGAGGTGAAAAAATTACGGAACAATCACTGGACGCCAATGAAGAAATTGAAATTCATTTGCTTAGCATTGATGAAGTGAAAAGCCTCTTGAAAAAAAATGAAATACTACAAAGCATGCATGCTACTGCATTGTTTTATGCATTGTCTAAATTGGGTGAACTGAATTATTGAGACCATTTGTTTCGGTCAACTTCGCCTACAACAAAAACACTGCCACAGACCAATACATGATCGTTGTCTCCTGCAATTTCAATGGTATGCTCAATGGCCATATTTACATCTGGATACGATTCGCCTCTCAG
>JAJTFY010000141.1 GCA_021299175.1 Chitinophagaceae bacterium | reverse complement strand
GGATTCGAACCCAGATCAAAGGTTTTGGAGACCTCTATTCTACCATTGAACTATGCCCGTTCTTTAAGAAACAAAGTACCCGGATATAAACCCAGGTACTTTGTTATTTATGCTTTAAGGCTGCATCTCCGGAGAGATTGGCCAATAAGACTTACTTGACGATCTCAGTAACCTGACCAGCACCTACGGTACGGCCACCTTCACGGATCGCAAACTTCAAACCTCTTTCCATAGCGATCGGTTGGATCAACTTTACATGGAGGTTGGTGTTGTCACCAGGCATAACCATTTCAGTTCCTGCAGGAAGTTCACACTCACCGGTAACGTCTGTTGTACGGAAGTAGAACTGAGGACGATATTTGTTGAAGAAAGGAGTATGACGTCCACCTTCATCCTTGCTCAAAACGTAAACTTCGCCTTTGAACTCAGTGTGTGGAGTGATTGACCCTGGCTTACAAATTACCATACCACGGCGGATTTGGCTCTTTTCAATACCACGGAGGAGAAGACCTGCGTTGTCTCCAGCTTCACCCTCATCGAGGAGCTTGCGGAACATTTCAACGCCAGTACAAGTAGAAGTCAATTTGTCTTCCATCATACCTACGATCTCAACACCTTCACCAACTTTGATCCTACCACGCTCGATACGACCAGTTGCAACAGTACCACGACCAGTGATGGTGAATACGTCTTCAACTGACATCAAGAATGGAAGATCTACTGGACGGGGAGGAAGAGGAATATATTCGTCAACTGCAGCCATCAGTTCATTCACAGCAGCAACCCACTGTGCCTCACCAGCCAAAGCACCTGTAGCAGATCCTTTGATGATTGGTGTAGCATCACCATCGAAACCACGCTTGGTCAATTCTTCGCGGATTTCCATTTCAACGAGTTCCAACAATTCTGGATCATCAACAAGGTCAACCTTGTTCATGAATACAACAATACGAGGAACACCTACCTGACGAGCAAGAAGGATGTGCTCCTTGGTTTGTGGCATAGGACCATCAGTCGCAGCCACTACAAGTACAGCACCGTCCATTTGGGCAGCACCAGTAATCATGTTCTTTACATAGTCAGCGTGACCAGGACAGTCAACGTGAGCATAGTGACGAGAATCCGTCTCATACTCAACGTGAGCAGTGTTGATCGTGATACCCCTTTCTTTTTCTTCAGGAGCACCATCAATTTCATCATACTTCTTTGCCTGTGCAAGACCCCTCTTAGAAAGGATGTCAGTGATGGCAGCTGTCAATGTGGTCTTACCATGGTCAACGTGACCGATAGTACCAATGTTTACGTGGGGTTTGTCCCGCTTGAAAGTCTCTTTAGACATTGTTATACGTTTTTGTTTGTTTAAACTTTGTTTACCTATGGAAACGGCCGCAAAGTTATTCACTTTGGGACGATTAACAAAAGTTTTTTCCTTTTGAGGCTTGGAGCCGTTGGTGAGAATCGAACTCACGACCTCTTCCCTACCAAGGAAGTGCTCTACCCCTGAGCTACAACGGCTGGTCAACCGCCGCTTCAGGGCGGCAAGTGAGCGGGAGACGAGTCTCGAACTCGCAACCTATAGCTTGGAAGGCTATCGCTCTACCAATTGAGCTACTCCCGCTTAGTTTTATCGGTAAAAAAGTTCAAACCCCAGTTCCTGAGGAAATGTGGGCAGGAGAGGATTCGAACCTCTGAAGTCGAAAGACAGCGGATTTACAGTCCGCCCCATTTGGCCGCTCTGGAACCTGCCCGCACATATTCACATAAACATCAAAAGAGGTTTTACCCTCTTTAATGTAAGAGCCAGAGAAGGGACTCGAACCCCCGACCAGCTGATTACAAATCAGCTGCTCTACCAGCTGAGCTACTCTGGCTTAATGTCCTGCGGAATAATGGTTTTGACTTCCTTACCGATAACACTTCAATCTATAAAAGATCTATCCCTTTTTGGGGAGGCAAAGGTAATGGAATTCTTCAAAAGCAAAAACTTTGTAGAAAAAAATTTGGAAATATTTAAGCTGACAACTTATACCGCCTGCTTTTCCTTGACTTTCTTGATCTGGATCAGCACTGCATCAAGTGCCATGTCAAAGGATTCCTCAAAGGATTTGGTGCTCTGCTTTACAAAAATCTCGTGTTTCGGTATCTGCACGCGGATCTCTGCAACCTTGTCTTTTATCTGATGGATCACATTGTCCAGCTTAAGGAAAACATCAACGTTCATGATCCTGTCGTGGTGGTTACTGATCTTGGCAATTTTTCTGTTCACGTGGTCAAGCAATTTGCTGTCGGCATCAAAATGTACAGATTGGATGTTAACGGTCATGTTAGCGGATTTTTACAGTGAAGGAAAAAAACGATTCTCCTATTAAGTTACGCTAAATGAACCTGGGGTCAACATTAAATCCGTTAAAAAAAACGAAAAATCATCCTTTGGGATGGGCTTTTTTGTGGATGTCCCTCAACCGCTCAATATTGTTGTGGGTATAGACCTGCGTGGCCGCAAGGCTACTGTGCCCGAGCAACTCTTTGACGGCATTCAGTTCGGCTCCATTTCCGGTGAGATGGGTGGCAAAGCTGTGGCGCAATACATGCGGGCTTTTCTTGTCTGAAGTTGTCACCAGGGAGAGGTATTTCTTCACAATATCATAGACCTGGCGAGCACTGGGAGGCTTCTGCCTGGGAGTCAGCAATAGGTTGGGGAAATTGGCTTCTGGGAAAAGATCGTTTTTTTCTTGTGTGTATGCCTTGATCCTTTCGAGCAAATCTCCGTTCAGCGGAATGATCCTTTCCTTGTTCCCTTTTCCAAGCACTTTCAACTGGCTTCTGGAGTAATCAATTTGGTTCGATTTCAGGCCAACCAACTCACTGACCCGGATGCCGGTATGGTAGAGAAGGGAAAGGATCAGGTGGTCTCCCCTGCCGCCAAAATCATCGGGAAAAACGGTTTCCTTAAGGAGCGTCTCCATTTGATCCTGCTCCACATAAGAGGGCAATCGCTTTTTGGTCTTCAGAACCTGAATGGTTTTGGTAGGATTGGTGGTTACTTGTCCTTGAATCAGGCAATACCGAAAGAATGATTTAAGGGAAGAAATTTTCCTGTTGATGCTTCTGGGCTGCACTTTCTGAAGGGTCAGGGATGCCATCCATGACCGAATCATTCCGGGAGTGATCTGCGTTGCCTGACTGACATCAAACTGGGCCTGGGCAAAGGAAAAAAATGTGGTCAGGTCGTCAGCATAAGCCCTGTAGGTGTGCGCAGAATAACGCTTTTCAAACTTGATGAAATCAAGAAATGGGGACAGTATAGGGTGCTGAGGTATGGACATAAAAAAGAGTAGTCATAAAGTTAAGCAACCCAATGACTACCCTGGAATATATTTTAGCGAGGCAACGACTAAGACTCGATGGTGCCGTTGAAGATCTTTTGCTTGTAGATCGCTTTCAGGATCTCTCCCCTGCGCCTGATTGAAGGCTTTATAAAAGCCTGACGCTCACGGAGTTGCAAAAGCGTTTTGGATTTTTCGTACTTCTTTTTGTACTTCTTAAGGGCTTTGTCTATGTTTTCGCAGTCTTTTGAATCGATGATAAGCATATTGTTCCTCTTTTTTTAGGGATTGCAAAGATAGGGGATTGGATTAGATTTCCAAAAGGATTTACTAAATACATAAAATGAAAAAATGTTTGTGTTCCTTTGTAAGTTTTACTGTCTGACTTCATGCACAACTAAAATTAAAGTGGGGTACAAGCTATGAGTAATCCCGAGTAATTATTTCCTCTTAATTAAGCTTGTTTACTGATAGTTTAGAATGAAAAACAATTAGTATCGCTTCGAAACATAATACTATTATATAGAAGAAATAAGGGATGATAAAACTCAAAAAAATAAACTTCTTTTAAACCTATAAATAGAATCGAAAATTAGACTTGCGCTATGAGCATTGTTGTGAATTACCTTGATTGTCATAAGATATTGGATTACAGCCATCTACTACACTTCCAGCAATTTTATTTTGAGTTGCTTTTACATCTAAATTTATCATTAAAGGTTTAACCCAAATTGCAGTTTCCATATTAATATAATTTATTTAAAATTAAAACTTTTATTTCAAATATTTTGGTTTAAAGCTATTTTTTTAAAGAAATTCACTAAAGAGATGCTTTTCAATAACTTCCTTGAAGAAATATAACCACGGAAAAGATCTGTTGATGAATGGACTTCGTTGAAATCATTGTTTAAGCTATCTTTTTTTACAAAACTATCAACCAAAGTAGAGTCAGAAAATAATGCCTTAAACTTTGAAGTAAACTTTGCGCTCTCCCTTAAACGAAATGCAATATCCATTGATTGAAGTCGGCGAAATTTCAAATTTAGTAATGAATCTGGCAAATAATTCCTAAATGTTGTTTTAAAAAGATAAGATGGCAGCCCGTTTTGATTAAAGATTTCTGGAGGAATTGAAGTAGAATAACGCATTAATCTTAAATCACAGGTGGGATCAATTGTCTCAATACCGTAGTGTAAAGAATAATTATACCAATTTACAGTTGCAACATCTGCAACACCTTCAAACAGTCGTTTTCGTGTGCTTAACTCATTAATTACAAAAGGCTTTGTGGTTTTAGAAAACTCAATTTTTAACTTTTGAATTAACATGTACTTTTTAAATACCTCTAATTTGAAAACTGAGTCATTAATTAACTTTTCAATATTTATTATTTGATTTCGCCAAGCCAAAATAATCAATTTTAAAATTGGCCTGTATACATATTCCTTTATTCCATGAAAAATACCAATACCATCTTTGGAAGAATACATTTTTAGCTCCGTAAACAAGTTTCTCCACTTTAATTTAAATAAATAGTTAAGCATATACCCACTATTCACATTTGAAACTGTTATGTTTCCAAATTGACCATTATACACTCGTTTAGCACCTAGCCTTTTTGCCTCTTGATAAATTCCATCAACCCAAAATGAAGTAGGTGTGGCTATTGGGAAGAAAAAATCTCGACAGGCGAATTCCAAAAAATCTGTTTCCCGATTATTAAAACTGTAAAAATGTGGGATTATCGTCTTAGCTCTACTGAGAAATTCTTGAACATAGGGTTTTTCATCAGAAAACTTTAATTGAGTTTTGGTGAACTCATTCAAATATAATGGGATGGATGTAAAGGAAAGGATTTTAGCTTTGTTATATTCTGCCATTTTGTCTAAAAAATAACAGACTGAAGTTGAGTCAAGACCACTGCTCAGGAAAATTGCAGATTGCAATTTTGAATCAAATTTAGTTAGAACAGACCTTTGATACAAGCTAAACAATTGATCTGAATACTCCAATTTGTTTTTGTAAAGTATATTTGGATAGTTGACCAATTCCCAATACTTTACTTCTAGAAAATGCATTGAATCAGATACATTAAGATGATTACCATGTTCGAGATTGAAAAGATCTTGAAAAAGAGTTTTTTTCTTTGAAAGCGAAAAAATGTTTGTTGAAATTCTTAGAACCTCTTCCATGTCTAACTTTAAATCGATGAAGCTAACATTGGAAAAAAGACTTATGTCAGAAGAAAAATATACATGTTGTGAATTACAAAAATAAAATAATGCAGAATAACCAAATTGATCCCTAAATAATCCCAAGGAATTTCCATAGACTGAAAACATAGCGAAAGCCCAATCTCCCTCCAAATGATGCACACATTTTTCCTTCCATTTCTGATATGCCAACATGGCCAATTGAGAATCTGGTGTAACCTCAAGTTCTGATTGCGTGAGTCCTAATTTATCACCCAACTCATCGCGGTAGTCTAGCCGGAAATGACCCACCAAAATATAATTGCCACAGGAACTTTTCAGGGGCTGCTTGTCATATTTGGATTCTGGTGAAACCCTGAGCATTAGATGACCCATGGCAATCTTTTCCTCCACATGGGTTTCCATGCCGTCAAATCCATCCCTGTGCATGGCAGTCTTCATCTGCTCGAAAGCGTCAAGGTCAACTGGGCCTCCCTGTGGACGAAAAATGCCAAAAAATCCGCTCATTAAAAGGTTTAGTTGTTATTCAAAACTGAATTCGCAAAGTAATTTGATCTGCAAATGTTTCTTGCATAAAGTTAATCAACAAAAATGACAACGGCTTATCAAGGAGAAAAGTTGAGATCAGGGGATCATGTATCCCCAAAGCAAGCAATCACTGTAAATCGCTCCATAGCCGCTTTTCCAGTGACGATTTTATTCCCACAGCGAACCCATGCATGAGCACTTAGATTACTGTCACCTCCCTTGGCAAGTCCAAAATAAATGGTAGCTGGTAACCCACTTTGGTTCAACAGGGCTTTTGCCACCAGTGCTTGATCATAGCATTTGCTATCGTGCAGGGTACTACGGGATGCTCTTCGTATGGCATGCTCAATTCGTAAGGGGCAGGCTGTCGGACCAACTTCATTTGTTGACTCGGCCTGCAACTGCCCCATTCGAGATGCGATTTTCTTAAACGGCAATAAAAAAATGACCAACTTCGCCAAGTGGAGCAAACACCATGCTTCTAGAAATAGGATATAATCAATCAAGGCTCTGTTGTTCATGCAACCTTTCTGATGATGTTTTTTTCCAACATCTGGTCCAATAGTTCTTGGGTATCAACCTCACAAATAGATCTCTCCACGTCAAACTGTTCCATCAGCCTATCAATCAATGTTTCAAAACCAATCTCATCGGCCAGCAATCCCCAAATCACAGATGCAACAGAATTGAGCCCAAAATAAAATCCAGATTCCATGTCAAGCATCACCACTTCCTCCCCTATTTTGGATTGCACGATTGTGTTGTTTTGGATGAATCTTTCCATTAGTTGAGCAAATTAATTATTTTTTCAGCCACATCTTGAACAAAATTACCTGATGCAGGTCTTTTTAATCTAAAACACCGCGCTTGATTGGCCAATTGAGTAAAAAGCTTAAAATGCTCCTTTTTAAGATCCGAAAAGCCCAAATATTCTCCCCGATACGCATTCGCTTCTAAGAGTTGAAAAAGTTTGATTCCAGCAATTGGTTCTATTATAGGTGCTTCGATTTTGTCATCTTTTTCCAAAAGAACAATCAGTTTGGGCTTTAATGACGCTGTCATAAAATCATCATGGTAATACATCCCATATTTCTCCATATCGGGGCGGATCTTGCGGTCAGCTTTCAATCCAAAGCCAGCAACATCAAGGGTCTCCTTCCAGAACTTCATCATCGGATAAGAGCTGAAAAGCCTTATTTCATTGGAGGTGGCATGAAATACAGGCACGCAAACATCATCTGAAAAAGCCTTGAACCCTTTTTGTAACAATGAGGCCATTGTGGTTGACTTGCCTGCGCCTGATGCGCCAAAGACCAATACCAGTTCTCCTTTATCAATGATGGCTGAGCAATGCAATGGGATGGTTTTCCTTTGGTGCAAGGCTGCAGCAAAGGCATTGGACAAACAAAACAACCTTATGCTGTCCTGGTCAGCCTTGGCATGTGCTGAAATAATGATGCGTTTGCCTTCTGATACGTGATAACTGGCAACATCCTTGATGGTGATCCGATAGGATTCAGGAGTAATGTCATAATCTGCAGAATGATAACCTGTTTCAGTTTTCTTGATAAGCGGTATCTCTCCCAACACAATATCAAGATCCACAGGACCATCATCCTCAATCGGGAACAATTCCGGAAAGGAAATCTGACTGCTAACCTTTAATCCATATGCCCAATACCTAAACTCCAATGTGCTACCTTTAGGGCCAAATATACAAAGAGCATCCACAGAAAGCAATGGGCAGAATAAATGATTTGAGCGCCTTTATCAACCAACTCTCTACAATAATGAGGGATGTGCATGCCATCAACAATCATCCTTTTGGTATCCCTATTCGCATCTATTCAACTGGCCATGGGGACCCTGAACCAATATACCAACCATATCGAACAACTGTTCAGCCAGGAAGTGGCAGATGCATTTTCTTTGAGGATCATCACAAAAGCATCCCATGTGGAATATGCCCATTTTGAAAACCCTGCCTTTCACAACAGCCTATATCTAGCCCAACAGCAGGCACGGTTTCGGATTACTCAATTGCTTCCTGCCATCAATGCAACCATTTCCAACGCCATGTCATTGGTTTTTCTGGTTTTGTTCTTTGTTTCCATCAAGGCTTATTTTTTCTTAGCCATCTTTGTTTTGGCCATACCGATTACCCTCAAAAAATGGTTGCAGGGAAAACGATCAACTGATCTCGAGTTCAAACTTGCACCCAAAGAAAGAGAGTCAGGCTATCTTTTTCAACTGATGACGGGCATCCAATGGGCAAAAGAATTGAGGACTTTTCGTTTCGGAAAGACATTTCAGAGCAGGTTTCAGGCATTGAGAAAGGAAATCAACCTGGAGAAATCATTGATCCAAAAGAAATCGCTGCAACAAAATATGCTTGCAGAGTTTTTTGAAGTTTCGGCACTCGGGCTGGCCATTGGATACCTAGCCATCAAAACCGTTTCAAAGTCAATCGGATTGGGCACTTTTATATTATACTTACAGGGCATACAAAGGATGCAGACCAGTTCGAAGGCTTTTTTCCAATCAATGCTGCAGGTTTTTCAACTGCGCAGTTTTGTAAACGACCTCTATGGTTTTTTTGAATTGAGTGAACGAGAAAAAAAATCAACAGAACAAGATTTTCCTGGTCAGCTTGATCAACTTCGCATTGAATCCCTCAGCTTTGGCTACCCCAATCAGACGCAGCCCATCATCAGTGGAATCAATTTGGAAGCAACAAGGGGTCAGATTATTGCGATTGTGGGCGAAAACGGTTCTGGAAAATCAACCCTCGTAAAATTACTAGCAGGCTTCTATACACCTGAAAAGGGCAGTATTCAACTCAACGGCACTGATATCAAGGATATAGAACAACATCAGTTTTACCAGCAGACCTGCTTCTTTTTTCAGGACTACGAAAAATATTTTCTCACTGCCGGTCAAAATATTCACTTTGAATACAATACGACAGATCTGGTTGAAAAGAAAGCAGCAGCAGCAGGACAAACCAGCGGAGCATCCATTTTCATTGAAAAACTTGCAAAAGGTTATGCTACCAAGATGGGAAGCATTTTTGAAGGCAGTGAACAATTGAGTGGCGGACAATGGCAGAAACTGACAATTGCCAGGGTATTTTATAAGGATGCACAATTGGTGGTACTCGATGAGCCCAGCAGCGCACTGGATGCCTTCGCAGAGCTGAATCTCTATGAAAAAATTAAAACAGAGCTAAAGGATAAGATTGTCATCCTTATATCCCACCGTTTGTACAACTTGAAAATAGCGGATAAGATCCATGTGATGCATGATGGTAAAATAGTACAATCAGGGAAATTTGAACAACTCACAGTGGAAGACGGACTATTCAAGTCAATGTATGAGAAACAACGGATTTAGCCCTGGGCTTGACTTCCAACTCTATTGCATTCAGAAAATCCTTCGCCACAAGACTAGGATAGGCCTTAGTGGGAAATACAAAAAAAACAATTGTTTGGGAAGTGGAAGCAGCTTCCAGTCTTGATGGCTTGTCATATATTTCAGTACCAAGACCCAATTGAACTTTCGCCGACTTAACAACAACATGTATTGCAGATAAGCCAAGCGGTTGGCATCATTATCATTGAAGGTTGATTCAGCTACAATGGCCCTTCTGATATACATGAGATGGCGGTCATATTGATGGGGCACTAACCTTGATAAAATCGACTTAGGTATGGGTTCATTTAAAAATTCCTGCAACACCAACATGGCGATTTCAAGGTGATCCAAACAATCCAATGCAATGGCCCTCTCCCGCACGGCTTCCCAATCAAAGGAAACAGCATCGATGATCTGGGGAATATCAAACAGCCATTTCATCCTAAACCACCCATGTTCTGTACCATGGGTGCAGAGGTAAAGAAAATGATCCACTTCATTCATTGGTGCTTC
>JAJTFY010000031.1 GCA_021299175.1 Chitinophagaceae bacterium | reverse complement strand
TAAGATACAAACATATTTCAGGGATTCCTACAATGAACTGATGGAGAAAGTGACCTGGCCCAATTGGCAGCAGCTTCAACAGTCTACCATGATAGTACTCGTTGCTACCTTGGTGATCACTGCCATCGTTTGGGTGTTGGATCTTGGGAGCAGCAATCTTCTTAAATTCGTTTATTCATTGTTCAAGTAATGGAAGAAATAACAATACAACAGGATACAACTGTTCAACCAGATACCAAGTGGTATGTTCTCCGTGTAATCAGTGGCAAGGAGAGAAAGGTGAAAGAGTACCTGGATAAGGATATTCTTCGTAATGGATGGGATACTGTCATCAAGCAGATTTTCCTTCCTGTAGAAAAAGTATACAAGGTTCAGAACGGTAAGAAAGTGATGAGGGAGAGGAACTTTTTTCCTGGTTACATCATGATTGAATGTGCGGGTGGAAAGTTGCACGATGATATCATTTCTGCCATTAAGAATACCACAAACGTTATTCATTTCCTCGGTAAGGAGAATCCTATTGCTTTGAGGAAAGCTGAGGTCAACAAGATGTTGGGCAAAATTGATGAGATGAGTGATGCAGGTGGAATGATCATGAGTGAACCATTCATCATTGGCGAAACCATCAAGATTGTTGATGGACCTTTCAATGATTTCAATGGTGTAATTGAAGAAGTCAATGACGAAAAGAAGAAACTCAAGGTTACAGTGAAGATTTTTGGCCGTTCAACTCCTGTGGAACTGAACTACATGCAGGTTGAGAAAATCTAACTGAATCAAAAAGTACTGAAAATAAAGAAGGGTAGCATTTGCTACCCTTTCTTTTTATGCAATGATCTGTTGGTTTAGTTTGAAGAACCCTCTGTTGATTCAGTTGGTGTTGTTTCAACAAATGGCAACTCTGCCGCTACCGGTGCTGCTGCTGGAGCAGGGGTTGGTGCTACAACGGCTGGAGCAGGAACTGCTTTTTTCGCTGGTTTTTTAGCAGCTGCTTTTTTAGGAGCGGCTTTGGCTGGTGCTGCTTTCACAGGTGCAGCAACTTTCTTTGGAGCTGCCTTGGCTGGAGCTGCGGCTTTTTTGGGAGCGGCCTTAGGGGCGGCTTTCACAGGTGCAACGGCTTTCTTGGGAGCTGCTTTTGCTGGTGCCGCCTTCTTTGGAGCTACCTTTGCAGGTGCCGCCTTCTTTGGAGCAACCTTGGCTGACGCGGATTTCTTTTTAGCTACAGCTTTTTTAGGAGCGGCTTTGGCTGGTGCTGCTTTTTTCACCACCTTTTTGGCTGCTTTCTTTGGGGCAACAGCTTTTTTAGGAGCTACTTTCTTGGGTGCTGCTTTTTTGACAACCTTTTTGGCTGCTTTTTTGGGCGCTGCTTTCTTTACTGCCTTTTTTGCAGCTTTTTTAGGAGCTACTTTCTTGGGGGCCGCTTTTTTAACAACTTTTTTTGCTGCTTTTTTAGCTGGTTTAGAAGCCGCTTTTTTTACTGCTTTCTTAGGTGCAGCCTTTTTTACCGCTTTTTTTGCTGCCTTTTTTGCGGGTTTTTTAGAAGATGCCATGGTGTGATTTTTTTAGAAGAGTAATGAGTTTGAATTGATTGTGTGAAAATTAGTAAATTTTCTTCATAAATAAACATTATTTCGCCTTAAATTTTTTATCCAATTTTTCAGACAAAACCTTTGATATTCCCCAAACTGCATTACTTTTGCAACCCCAATCGAAAGTTCTTTTTTTGAAAGGCTTTGGGAGTTCCGGTAAAATGCCGGGACGCTATCACCAAAAAACAATGTAATATGGCTAAAGAAATTTCTGGCTATGTAAAGTTGCAGGTTAAAGGCGGACAGGCCAATCCTGCACCTCCTGTTGGTCCCGCACTCGGTTCCAAGGGTGTCAACATCATGGAGTTCTGTAAGCAATTCAATGCCAGGACCCAAGACAAAATCGGTAAGGTATTGCCGGCTTTGATCACTGTCTACACAGACAAATCATTTGACTTTGTTATCAAAACTCCTCCAGCTCCAGTACAGTTGCTTGAGGCGTGCAAGCTTCAAAGTGGTTCCAAAGAACCTAACCGCCAAAAGGTAGGTAAGGTGACATGGGCTCAGGTAGAAGCCATTGCAAAAGACAAGATGCCTGATCTGAACTGCAACACACTGGACAGCGCTATGAAAATGGTTGCCGGTACTGCACGCAGCATGGGTATCACTGTTGATGGCCAAGCCCCATGGGAAAATTAATTGTTCACACCTTAAATCTTAATTAAGATGGGAATCACAAAAAAAAGAAAAGCTGTTGCCGGCAAAGTGGATGATAAGAAGATTTATTCACTTGCTGAAGCCACAGGTCTCGTTAAAGAAATCAATTGCACAAAATTTGATAGTTCAGTAGACCTTCACGTAAGGTTGGGTGTTGATCCAAAGAAAGCCGATCAGGCCGTTCGTGGGACAGTAACCCTTCCTCATGGAACTGGTAAGACCAAGAAAGTTCTCGTACTTTGTACTCCTGATAAGGAAGCTGAAGCCAATGCTGCTGGTGCAGACCATGTAGGCTTGGATGAGTTTATCCAAAAGATTGAAAGCGGATGGACTGATATCGATGTGATCATTGCAACTCCTGCCGTCATGCCAAAGATTGGTAAGCTCGGAAAGGTACTTGGTCCTCGTAACCTCATGCCCAATCCCAAGACTGGTACCGTTACCAATGATGTTGCCACTGCAATCAAGGATGTAAAAGCGGGTAAGGTTGCTTTTAAAGTTGACAAGGCTGGTATCGTACACGCTTCTATTGGTCGCATCAGCTTCTCACCTGAGAAACTGGCTGCCAACAGCTTGGAGTTCCTCAATGCCATCATGAAGGCCAAGCCTTCTACTGCAAAAGGAACATACATGAAGAGTGTATTCATGGCAAGCTCAATGAGCCCTGCCATTGCAGTTGACACCAAAGCAATTGTTCACTAATCGCTGAACAGATTTTAAATCAAAAAAAGCTTAATCATGAATAAGCAAGAAAAAAACGAAGTAATTGAAGTACTGAAAGGTAAGTTCGGTCAGTACAACAATTTCTATATTACCAACACAGAATCACTCAGTGTTGCACAGGTCACCAAGCTCAGAAGCATCTGTTTCAGCAAGAACGTTGAAATGAAGGTTGCCAAGAACACACTGATCCGCAAAGCAATGGAATCATTGGATTCGGAGAAGTATTCAGGTGTATTTGATGCATTGAACAATGTAACTGCCCTGATGTTTTCTGAAAACCCTAAAGAGCCAGCTTTGATCCTCAGCTCTTTCCGTAAGGAAGGAAATACTGACAAGCCTGTTTTGAAAGCGGCTTTCATCAACGGAGATGTTTACAGTGGTGATAATACACTCAAAGCCCTCACCCAGATCAAGACCAAGAATGAGCTTATCGGTGAGGTTATCGGATTGCTCCAATCTCCTGCCAAGCGTGTTCTTGCAGGTTTGTTGCAACACCACGAGAAGCAGGCAGAAACAGCTGCTGCAGAGTAATCAACAAGCGTAAAACCCAACGCCACTGAGGTCAAAACGTGGCATATTCATAACCATCCGCTGGAGCGAAAGCTTTGAAAGCGGTTTAAAAACTAAAAAAATGGCAGACGTAAAAGCATTGGCCGAACAACTGGTAGGCCTGACAGTAAAAGAAGTTCAAGAATTGGCTGACGTATTGAAAGCTGATTATGGTATCGAACCAGCTGCTGCAGCAGTAGTTGTATCAGCAGGTGACGGCGGTGGCGCAGCTGCTGCTGAAGAGAAATCATCTTTTGATGTAATCCTTGTATCTGGTGGTGCAAGCAAGCTTGGTGTTGTTAAAATCGTAAAAGAATTGACAGGATTGGGCTTGAAAGAAGCAAAAGACCTCGTTGACGGTGCACCTAAGCCTGTTAAAGAAGGTATCTCCAAAGCTGAAGCTGATGACTTGGTTGCTAAGCTTAAAGAAGCAGGCGCCGAAGTTGAAGTTAAATAATCAACTGTCAGACCTCAAGGTCTTTCAGCAGCAATTTGAAAAAGCCGGATTCGTTCCGGCTTTTTTATTGCCCGAAATGAAGCTGATGAGATCTTTAATCTGTTGAAATTCATTCTTATCTATTGTTCAATAAGCATCATTCGGTGTCCTAATAAATTTGTCCGTTTCGCCTATTAATCATAACTTCGCAATCCCTTAAATTGGGCGCAATTCAATTTTAATTCCCGTTACAGGTGTAAAGTGCTGAAATTCAGTGCCTTATTGTAGGTGTAGCAGAGGGCAATTTTCATTGTTTTGATGATATACAACACTTTAAAAAGCACATCATTCTATGTCTTCAGCAAAAGTGGCTTCAAACAGGGTGCATTTTGGCAAGGTAAAGCACCTGGCGGAAACGCCCGACCTCTTAGAGATTCAGATCCAATCGTTCAAGGATTATTTTCAGCTTGAGACCACGCCTGATAAGCGTAACAACGAAGGTCTTTTCAAGGTTTTCAAGGAGAATTTTCCCATCAATGATACAAGGAACATCTTCATGTTGGAGTTCCTTGATTATTTCATTGACCCGCCCCGTTATACCATTGAAGAGTGTATGGAGCGTGGTCTTACCTATGCCGTTCCTCTCAAGGCCAAGCTGCGCCTGAGTTGTAACGATGAGGAGCATGTCGACTTCCAGACAATTGTACAGGATGTATTCCTCGGAAACATCCCATACATGACCCCACGTGGCACTTTTGTCATCAATGGTGCTGAAAGGGTAGTGGTATCTCAGCTTCACCGCTCACCTGGTGTATTCTTTGGTCAATCCCTTCACCCGAATGGAACCAAGATCTATTCTGCCCGTGTGATTCCTTTCAAAGGTGCATGGATGGAATTCGCTACTGACATCAACAATGTCATGTATGCATACATCGATCGTAAAAAGAAATTCCCCGTAACAACGCTCCTGCGTTCTATTGGTTTTGAGACTGATAAGGATATCCTTGAGCTTTTCGGCATGGCTGATGAAGTAAAGGCTGACAAAAAATCATTGGCTGGCCAGGTTGGAAAGCGTTTGGCTGCCAGGGTACTCAAAACATGGGTTGAAGATTTTGTTGATGAAGATTCTGGTGAAGTAGTTTCACTCGAAAGGAATGAGGTTGTTTTGGAGCGTGACAAAGTATTGAGTGAAAAAGATCTTGAAACCATCATTGAGACTGGTGTTAAGAGTGTATTCATCCAGAAGGAAGAGGTGAGTGGTGATTACGCCATCATCTATAATACTTTGAACAAGGATACCTCCAATTCAGAGCTTGAAGCGGTTCAGCACATCTACAAGCAATTGCGTGGTGCTGATGCTCCAGACAATGAAACTGCCCGTGGTATCATCGACAAATTGTTCTTCAGTGACAAGCGTTATGATCTCGGAGAAGTGGGTCGTTACAAGATCAACAAGAAACTGAACCTCAACTATGCTTTGGGTCAAAAAACCCTTACGAAGGAAGATATCATTGAGATTGTTAAATATCTCGTTCGCCTCACCAATGGTAAGGCTGAGATTGATGATATCGATCACCTGAGCAACAGGCGTGTTCGTACAGTTGGAGAGCAATTGTATGCACAGTTCGGTGTTGGTCTGGCCAGGATGGCAAGAACCATCCGCGAGCGGATGAATGTACGCGACAATGAGGTATTCACTCCTGTGGATTTGATCAATGCACGTACGCTCTCTTCTGTGATCAATTCATTCTTCGGTACATCACAACTTTCACAGTTCCTCGATCAGACCAACCCGCTGAGTGAGATCACGCACAAGCGTCGTATCTCCGCACTCGGACCCGGTGGTTTGAGCAGGGAGCGTGCTGGATTTGAAGTCCGTGACGTACACTATTCTCACTATGGTCGTCTTTGTACCATCGAGACGCCGGAAGGACCAAACATTGGTCTTATCTCCACGCTTTGTGTTCACGCAAAGATCAACGAGATGGGATTCATTGAAACACCATACCGCAAGGTGAACAACGGTAAGGTTGAAGTCAAGAAATTGACCTACCTCAGTGCGGAAGAAGAGGATACTGCAAAGATCGCACAGGCCAACGTGCCTTTGAATGATAAGAGTGAGTTTGCTGATGACAAAGTGAAGGCAAGACAAACAGGTGACTTCCCAATTCTTGAGCCGAATGAAGTAGAATACATGGACGTTGCGCCCAACCAGATTGTTGGACTCTCCGCTTCCCTTATTCCTTTCTTGGAGCATGATGATGCCAACCGTGCATTGATGGGATCAAACATGCAACGTCAGGCCGTTCCATTGATCAAGCCTCAGGCTCCGATTGTTGGTACCGGACTGGAAGGAAAGGCTGCCCGTGATGCAAGGATTCAGCTGCATGCAGAAGGTGATGGTGTAATCGAATTTGTAGATGCCAACGAGATCCATGTGCGTTATGAGCGTGACGAAGCCCAAAAGCTTGTCAGCTTTGCAGATGACTTGCTGGTTTACAAATTGACCAAATTCATCAAAACCAACCAGGAAACCTCTATCACATTGCGCCCTGCTGTTTCCAAAGGACAGCGTGTGAAAAATGGCGACTTCCTTACTGAAGGGTATGCCGTTAAGAATGGTGAGCTTGCATTGGGCCGTAACCTGAAAGTGGCATTCATGCCTTGGAAAGGTTACAACTTTGAGGATGCCATCGTTATCAATGAAAAAGTGGTGAGTGAAGATCTTTTCACTTCCATTCATATTTCTGAATTTGAACTTGAAGTAAGGGATACCAAACTTGGAGAAGAGGAATTGACTCCAGATATTCCAAACGTTTCTGAAGAAGCTACCAAAGACCTCGACCAGTATGGTATCATCCGTATCGGTGCACAGGTAAAGGAAGGAGATATCCTCATCGGTAAGATCACTCCTAAAGGAGAAAGTGATCCAACCCCTGAAGAGAAGCTTCTGCGTGCCATCTTCGGTGACAAGGCCGGTGATGCCAAAGATGCATCTCTCAAAGCCCCAAGCGGAACTGAAGGTGTTGTGATTGGAAAGAAACTCTTCCAGCGTGCCAAGAAAGACAAGAATTCCAAAGCCAAGGAAAAAGCAGCCATCGAAAAACTCGAAGCTGTTCATGTCCAGAATGAAAAGGATATTCTTGAATTGTTGGTAAGCAAATTGCAGACACTTCTGAAAGACAAAAATTCTTCAGGTGTTTCCAACAACTTCGGTGAAGTCATCATCAGCAAAGGTTCCAAATTCAATCCAAAAACCTTGGCTACCATCGATTACCAGAACATCAATCCTTTGGGTTGGACTGGTGATGAGAAGATTGATGATTCAATCAATACGCTTCTTCACAATTACAATATCAGGTACAACGAAGAACTCGGACGTTACAAGCGTGAGAAATTCAATATCTCCATCGGTGATGAACTCCCTGCTGGTGTGTTGAAACTTGCGAAGGTTTACCTCGCTGTGAAGCGTAAGCTGAAAGTGGGTGATAAAATGGCGGGTCGCCATGGTAACAAGGGTATCGTAGCCAAAATTGTAAGGGCTGAAGACATGCCTTTCCTGGAAGATGGAACGCCTGTTGACATCGTACTGAACCCATTGGGTGTACCGTCAAGGATGAACCTTGGACAGATCTACGAGACCATCCTCGGATGGGCTGGTGAGAAATTGGGCATGAGGTTCTCCACTCCAATCTTTGATGGTGCAACTGTTGATGAGATCAAAGGATTGATTGACCAGGCTGGTTTGCCTAGCTTTGGCCATACCTACCTCTATGACGGTGAAACCGGAGAGCGCTTCCACCAGAAAGCAACGGTTGGTATCATCTATATGCTGAAACTACACCACATGGTAGACGATAAGATGCACGCGCGTTCTATCGGACCATACTCTCTCATCACACAGCAGCCGCTGGGTGGTAAGGCACAGTTTGGTGGTCAGCGTTTCGGTGAGATGGAGGTTTGGGCATTGGAAGCCTATGGTGCTTCTAATATCCTTCAGGAGCTTCTTACCCTCAAGTCTGATGACATCATCGGTAGGGCCAAGACATACGAAGCCATCGTTAAAGGTGACAACGTACCGAAGCCTGGTATTCCTGAGTCGTTCAATGTACTCGTGCATGAATTGCGCGGACTTGGACTTGACCTCAAGTTTGACAACTAAAGGCCGTAACCAAATCATAACTTCAAAGCCATCCGCAAGGATGGCTTTTTTTGTGCCCTCCAATTAAACAGCTCAGTAAAACTGGTACTAAAAAGAATTAAAGGAAGGGCAAAAAAAATAGGGCATTCGATGGAATGCCCTATGCAGTATACAATTAATGTGTTTAGCCAAAGAATGTACTGATCCAATAGACCAAGGCTGCCAGTAGGGCACTTACCGGAATGGTAAGGATCCAGGCAACCAACAGAGAGGAGGTTACGCCCCACCTTACGGCACTGAGTCGTTTTGTAGCACCTACACCGATGATGGACCCTGTAATGGTATGGGTAGTTGATACGGGGATTCCCATTTGACCAGTAAAGAATAAGGTGAAGGCACCAGCTGTTTCAGCGGCCACACCTTCCAGTGGAGTTACCTTTGTAATTTTTGTTCCCATCGTCTTTACGATTTTCCAACCTCCACTCATGGTACCCAAACCAATGGCCACATAGCAGGAAATGGGAACCCAGCTGGGCAACTGTCCAAAGTCCTGGATGTTTCCGCTTGCAATCAGTGCAGCGCCAATGATACCCATTACTTTCTGTGCATCATTACCTCCATGTCCAATGCTGAAGGCAGCTGAACTGAACAACTGAAGTTTCTTGAACATATTGCCCACCGAATAGGCTGTTGGGGTCTTGATTTTTTCTACATAAAGATAGACCAGCATGAACAGGATGGATGTTAGGATGATGCCCCAAACAATGACATGGTTCTCAGATTTTTCAATATCCTTCTTGAATGAATTTTGGATATTGAATTTTTCAATTTTTGATTTTACTTTTTTTGCATTGGCAGGATCAATCGGATAGATAGCATTGATAGCATGAAGTGCGCTATCAACACTTATTTCCTTTTTCAGCAATTGCTTAACGGGGCCTTTGTATTTTTCAGTTTCCACCTTAGCAAGATCATACTCTTTCTTCTTTTCTGCATTGTCTGCAGAGAGGGATTCCAGGATAAGAAAATTGTTGGCATTCCTGATTTCATCTTTTAATTTGCTTACCTCGATATCGGCTAATAAGCCATTTTGGTAGGCAAATGCAGCAATAGAATCGGCACCAATCTTATCGAACTCAGACATCACAGGAGCAATTTTTGCATAAATCTCTTTTGCCCCGTTCATTTTCTTTTCAGCAGTTGCCAGGTCTTCTTTTGCTTTCTCGTTGTTACCATCTTTTGCCAATGCTTCTTCTGCTTTGGCAACATCAATTTTGTACTTGTCCAGCTTGATGAATTTTTCAAGTCCCTGGTTCATTTTGTTTTCCTCAAACCTGTCGAAAAGCAATACTGTCAGTGCAGTGGCCAAAACGATGATGCCCATCCTTAACCACATGTTTTGCAAGATGGTTACAATCGTGATGAAGATGGAGATGGCCATGCCAATCAATGGTGCAAAAAAGATGAAAAGTACCGTTTTGATGATGGTGTCATTCTCAACCACTTTAGACCAGGATATGGTCAGTCCTTTGGTCATCATGGCATGGGCGATTGCAGCTCCTGCAAAACCTCCAATCAGCGTGTGGGAGGAGGATGAAGGGATGCCGTACCACCAGGTCAGCAGGTTCCAGAAAATGGCGGCAATCAATCCAGCCAAAATAACATTCAGCGTTATGAATTCCTTGTTAACGGTTTTGCTGATGGTATTGGCAACCGCATGGTCCTGGAAAATGAAATAGGCAACCACATTGAAAAAGGCAGCCCATATTACTGCTTGAAATGGGGTAAGCACTTTTGTCGAAACAACGGTTGCGATGGAGTTGGCTGCATCGTGAAAACCGTTGATGTAATCAAAAATCAGGGCCAGTATAATGATAACAATGAGAAGGGTCATGAGTTCTTTTTTATACTTACGTAGGGATGGTTATGCGTACTTAATGATGATGGACTCAATCACATTTGCAGCATCCTCACATTTGTCTGTTGCGATTTCCAGCACTTGATAGATTTCTCTTTTCTTAATCACTTCCTTGAAATCGTTTTCAGTATTAAAAAGCATCTCAATGCTCATGTCGAAGACATCATCTGCTTGGTTCTCAATGCTGTTGATTTTTACGATAGCTTCAGTCATTTCCCTAAGGTTTTTCATATCGCGTAAACCATGGGTAGCTTTTTTTATTTCTATGCTACCTTGAAGAATCAATTCAGTAAGCTTGTGTATGCCTGTGTCGTTGGGGTTGATCTTGTAAAAATTGATTTTTTTGGCAGAAGCGTAAATATAGTCTGCAATATCATCCAATGCAGTTGCCAATTGATGAATGTCCTCACGATCAATCGGGGTGATAAAATTTCTCCCCAACTCCGTAAAAATCGTATGGGTCAAATCATCATTCTTGTGTTCCATGTTTTCGATCTGAGACAGTATGCCTGCTCTTTTATCTTCATCTGCCTCATATACCATTTCCTGCAGGGTGATACCCATTTTGTGGACTGTGTCAGCTGCTGTTTCAAACAAGCTGTAAAAAATCCTGTCTTTAGGTAAAAAGATCTTGAAAAATGAATTGGCTGCCATGGGTTTTATTTTAAATGATTAAAAATTGATTTGTGCCTGAATTCTGAGCAAACGGCCTTTTTGGTCGTTGCTTTTCAGTTTATTATCCTCGAATCTTCTGTGTGAAAGTACATAAGAAGTAGTGAGTTCAAAATTCTTATTGAACTGCCATTCAAGACCGCTTTCGATTTCCCTTACATGGTAAGTTCTTGCATCCAACTCATGTTTTTTACCACCATTATAGGTTTGTATTCTCGTAAAAGGAAAAAATACCTCATCCTTTTTTTTTCCTGCAATTTTATAGCTGAATGTTGCATAACCTCCCGAAAGATTTCTGGTTTCGATGGAGTCTTTGGCAGGGTTATACCTTGGGCCTGTCCCAATATTGTATTCGGCTTGAATGCCAAATGGTTTTGGGTATAATATGAAACTACCGGCCAATCTTTTGTCGTTGAACTCAAATGATTTTACGGCCTTGACTCCAGCATTCCTATTTTCTGTAGGTACAACAAATTTGCCGGCATACGCTTGAATGCCTGGTTCAATGATCTGATTGCCAAGCTTCATTGGGATGCTCAGTCTGCTAACAATGTGTAAACTGTTATTGAGTTCGGGCTTGTTGGCTGTCTGACCATTGTATATGCCAATCCCAAAAATACCATAGTCCCCAGATCCTTTGAAATTATCTTTTACCAAAGCGCTAAAAAGTTCTCTTGTTTTTGAAGGGGCATAGTAGAAAAAAGCTCCCATATCTCGTTCATTTGATACGGCGGAGTTGGTTGCATCTGCTCTGTCTAGTGGTAACCTGTTTTGACTGGATTGCATATTTTCAAATCCAAATGGGACTTTACTCTGTCCTATCCTAAGCCTAAATTCGTTTTTTTTATTTAGTCCCAAATCAAAATATGCATCCCTGATCTGGAACAATTGCAATGTTGTTCCTGTAGAACTTCCAAAGTCTGGCTGTATATAGAAATAGATGCGATCGGTGACGTATCCGCTGAGGATTAAACGGCCTCGCCTGATGGAAACTCCTCCATTTTCTCCCCAGGATTTGTCCCCCTGCTCATTCTTCAATTTTGGATTTGATTCCAACAGCCGATTGTAGCGTACTTGCATGTATCCACGAAGTGAGATTGTTTCGTACCAGGGTTTTGTTTCTTTCTTTGATGCAGTTATTTGTCCATTTGCATTGATTGAAGTAATCAATGAGAAAAATACCAACGCACCAATTGCTTTGGCGGGAAGTCTAAACATGAATTTTCTTTTAATTGCCTAGCAAAGGTGTGAAATTGGAAGGGTAACTAAGCCCCTTTCCACATTACCAAATTGTTAACAAATAAAGGAAAATAGCCCCACCAAGAATGGCAGGGCGTTGCAATTAAAAGATAATCCATGCAGTTAAGCATTTATTACCCAGCTGTTAAGCCAAGATGAAATTCGTTTAACCATGTTACTGTATGGTTACCGCTCTATTATGAGAAAGTTAATAAAATGTTACTTGAATGTCATGGTTGATCTGTTAGACCGATGACGCATTAAGGTACAAGGATAAAGGTGAGTTAGGTGTCTTTTATTTTGAGAACTTTGAAATCTTATAGAGTATAAAAAAATGCACTAATGCAAGTCCTTCAAAAACAAGTATATACCAGGGCCAATCGCCCACGATCAGTGGGTTCTTGACAATGGGAGGACTGGATAAATACATGTAATTGGATCCCAAGGCCCAGTTAACGCTTCCAATGGCCAGTGCAGCAAGCTGGGTGATCAGGAAGACCCTGAGCCAAGAATTTTTTTCAGGTTTGAAGCCTTGGTGAATGATGGAATACAGGCAGGCAAACAGCAGTCCTCCATGGCTGATGAAATACGCGTAATAAAAAAATCCTTGTATTCCCAGATCGAACTCAGGTGTAAGCAAGGAATGAATGCCTCCGGTAAGGCCCCAATAATACAATATATTGGCGATCCCTGCATTGAAACGCCATAGCACTGCAATGGACAAAAAACTACTGATTCCACAGAGATGCAGTGGTAAATTGTTTTCAACAGACCATGATCCAAGCAAGAGGCCATAGATGTTTTCAATGACCATGTTCAAAAGCAGCAGCAATCCCAGGCATTTCGGATAGTTGATGTGTTTGGCCCAATTCACATATTTGGGAAGCAGCAGCAATAAACAGATGATCCCGAGTACGGCAGTAATACAGGTCCACCATTCTGGTGTAAAGCTTTCCATGACAATATGCTGGCTCATTCTGGGATTGTTCAATATCGTTTAAAATTACCATTTGGCATATTTTTATTGGAATCTACCATAGCCTGTTTAAATTGCCTTTTATAACATGGTACTCAGATATATCAGATTGATTCTATTGTTTGGTTTGTTGGGATTGCAATCCAATGCACAGCAGTTGCTGGTTCAAACCATCAAGGGATCAGTGGCTGATCGTTTCATCAAAACCCCACTGGCAGGTGCAACCATTGAATGGGTAGGAACCGAGCGCAAACTGGTCATCTCAGATAGCAAGGGAAATTTTTCATTGAGTGGTATTCCTGTAGGCCGTCAATCCATCAAAATCAGCCATGTCGGGTACAAGCCCATCACCTTGAACAACCTGCAGGTTGAGTCTGGAAAAGAGTTGGTGATTGTGGTGGAAATGGAAGATGATTTGACCATGGAAAATGAAATCATCGTCAAGTCAAGATCCAACAAGGGCAGGCCTATCAATGAAATGGCCATGGTGAGCGGGAGGATGTTCAGTGTAGAGGAAACCAGAAGATTCGCTGCCGGTTTGAATGATCCATCAAGGATTGCTACCGCTTTTGCGGGAGTCACTGCGGCGAGCGGTGATGGCAATGCGCTGGTGATCAGGGGCAATGCGCCCAATGGCTTGCTCTGGCGGATGGAAGGCATTGACATTCCCAATCCAAATCATTTTGCACGTGTAGGAACTTCAGGAGGTGCCATCTCTATCCTCAGCGCACAGTTGCTGGCCAACTCAGATTTTATCTCTGGCGCATTTCCAGCTGAATATGGGAATGCTGTGTCGGGTGTTTTTGATATCAGGTTGAGAAAAGGCAACAAAGACAAGCGTGAACATACTTTTTCATTGAGTACGATTGGGATTGATTTTGCCACAGAGGGTTATTTTAAAAAAGGATACAGTGGTTCCTATCTCTTTAATTATCGGTACGGATTTCTTACCCTGATGCAAAAGCTGGGGTTCAATATTTCAGATGCAGCCACCTCTTTTCAAGACCTCTCTTTTAATATTCATTTGTCGACCCAAAAAATGGGTAATTTTTCTATTTTTGGATTTGGAGGGTTGAGTGAACAAAATGATGAATTGGCCAAAGATTCATTGACATGGTTGAGGAATCCTTCCTCCCGGACAGGCTCTCTGGATGGAGCAAATACAGGTGTTGCAGGCGTTTCGCATCAATTCAATATTGGTAAAAAAACATTGATCAAAACCATTTGGAGCCTGAATGGCATGGCATACAAGGAAGAGGATGAGCGGCTTGATAAATTCAGTGGTCCGGTCCTCATCACCCGCAAGAACAGCTTTGCTGAATGGAATTCCGTCATCTCATCAGTTGCAAGCCATAAGTTTAACAAGCATCATTTGATCAAAACAGGCATCTATACCACTGGAAAATCTTTCAGCCTTAAGCAGCGTGAAGCCGTCAGCAATATTTTGAGGGACAAATTAAGAGCCAATGGTCAAACGCGCCTGACCAATTATTTTGCACAATGGAAATGGGATCCCAACAGCAGGGTGGCTATGCAAATGGGGCTGCATGGACAGGTGCTGGGACTCAATAAGAAGTCTTCGATCGAACCCCGCGCAGGAATCCGGTTCATGACCTTCAAAGGACAAGCCCTTTCTTTTGGTGCCGGGTTGCATACCCAAATGCAGCCCCTGGGCAATTATTTTGCAAGGATCAGGGTGGGCAATGATACCATCACGCCCAACAAGGAACTGGGCTTTAGCCGGGCCATTCATTATGTCTTGGGTTATTCGATACAGTTGTCTCCCAATTGGAACCTGAGAACAGAGGCATACTATCAATGGCTATATCGTATTCCTGTACAGGCCAGTAAAATCAGTAGTTACAGCGTAATCAACCTGGAAGATGATTATGCGATTGAAATACTGGCCAACCGCGGGCGTGGGCAGAATTATGGACTCGAATTTACATTGGATAGGTACTGGAATGATCAGTTTTATCTACTGAGTACCTTAAGCTTGTATCAGTCAACCTACAAGCCTTCGGATGGCATTTGGCGCAATACAAGATACAATTCGAATACTTCGTTTACATTCTTGATGGGCAAGGAGTGGACTTTTAAAACCAAACGACCTTCTTCTCTTGGGCTGGATGTGAAACTGATTTCTGGCGGAGGGGTGAGGGTTACACCGATAGACTTGCCCAAATCCATCTTGCAGAAAACCACCGTATTGGTGCCTACAAGTATTTATGGAGAGAAATTGAAATCCATTTTTAGGCTTGATGTTCAAATGGAGTGGAAACTGCAGTACAACAAGATGACGGGTAGTTTTATCCTTGGGGTTCAAAATGCATTGAATACCAAGAATAGGGTAAGTCAACGCTTTGATGCAAGTACGGGAAGAATTGCCTATTCATATTTATTGGGAAGGATTCCTGTGTTTGGTTTCAGGTTTGATTTGTAATTTGTAAAACATTTTGCCTGGAATAGCGTTATTAGCCCATTACCTGGCCTTAAAAACAGATATATACCATGGAAAGAAAGGAATTCCTGAATAAAATCAGCGGTGGGCTTGCATTTACTTGTGTTGCCTGCATGATGGCGGCTTGTTCAAAAGATGACAATACCGGATCTGGAAACAACACCGGAGGTAACAATACTGGCGGAGGTAGCACAGGAAACACGCTTCTTACCATCAATCTGGCAACCCAGCTGCTTGCGATCAATGATTTTGTTTCTGACAAAGGAATTATAATAGTCCGAAAGGCTGCTGGAAATGTTGTTTCCAGTTTTGCAGCTTTTGTCAATGCCTGTCCTCATCAGGGCGTTGCTGTCACATTCAGAAAACCCAGCAATGATTTTTATTGTTCACCCCAAAATGGTGGACACGGCTCAACTTTTTCGATCACTGGTGCTGTTACCAACTCGCCAGCAACAAGTGGGCTTTCAGCAAGGACCATTGAAATCAGTGGAACTACGCTTTCAGTTAAATAATCAATCTACTACCTTCTTGCCGGCTTTAAGCTGCAGTTGATGTGTGATACAGGAAGGGATATCCTGGTTGTAGTGGCTCACATAAATCAGGGTTGTGGATGTAGATTCACATATCAAATCAATAGTAGTTTTAAACCTTGCTGTTTGTTGGGCATCAAGTCCCTGGCAGGGTTCATCAAGGATCAGCAATGGTGGACTTTTTACCAACGCTCTTGTCAGCATCACCAATCGCTGTTCTCCCAAAGAGAGTTGGTTCAATCTTTTTTCTTTCATGGCTGAAATGCCAAGCATCTCCATCCAATCCAACACAATACTGTTTTCGGTTGGGCCAGGCTTTCTGAACAGCCCTATGGTATCAAACAATCCGGAGGCCACTGCCTCCTGACAGGTTATGCCCAGGTCAAAAAACAAATGCAGTTCTGGTGAAACATAGCCAATATTTTTCTTGATATCCCAGATGCTTTCTCCGGTTCCTCTTTTCCTGTCGAAAAGAAAAATCTCATTGGCATAGGCTTGCGGATTGTCGGCACTGATCAGGCTCAGCAGGGTCGACTTTCCCGCACCATTGGGTCCTGTAACACACCATCTTTCTCCTTTTTTCACTTCCCAATTAAAATTGCACAGGATTTCTTTTCCATTGTATGCAATGTTTACGTTGATCATTTCAACGGCATGCTTGAATGTCAAACTGGAAGTTGCATAATATTTTTGCAGTGCAACGGGTGAAGGGAAAATTGCATCAGCATCAGATGTTTCAACAAGCGTTGGCTGATGGTCTTTGGGTCCGTCAAAGATGATCTTTCCTTCTTTGATGATGGCAACATGGGTTATGCATGATGGAAGATCTTCTTGTACTGCAAAGAGTATGATTTTGGTGCCCGCCTGCACAATCTTGTTCAATCCTTCCTGCAACGTTGATCTTCCTGCTTTATCCAATCCTACAAATGGATTGTCAAGGATCAATAGGGACGGGGATTCTATCATTGCCTTGGCCAGTTGCAGTCTCTTGTTCTCTCCATTGGATAGCTGAATCAGGGGCTTGTCCATGATAGGCCCAATGTCGAAAAAATTGATCCAATATTCATTTCGTTTTTGATCTGCATTGTCAAACTGTTCCGCTACGGTCAACGTGTCTT
>JAJTFY010000030.1 GCA_021299175.1 Chitinophagaceae bacterium | reverse complement strand
TGCATTTTCCGCATTGCACTTCGGTTCTTTTCATGCCGAGGGTATTGTCAGGCGTATAGATGATGCTTTTCTTTGAAACGGGTTCAAAAAAGCTGGGCCATCCACATCCACTGTCGAATTTTGTATTGCTTTGGAACAGGGTATTGCCACAGGCGGCACAGAAATAGGTTCCTTTTTCATCAAACTTTTCAAATTTACTGGTCCAGGGTCTCTCTGTTCCCTTTTGCCTGGCAATATAATACTGCTCAGGGGTAAGGGCCTTTTTCCATTGCTCGTCGGTCAGCTCTACCTTTTCTTCGTTGTTTCTGGAAAATGCAGGATTGCTTGTTGTGTCACTCATTTTTGTTGATGTTTTTTTGTTTTTTTCCTGGGCATTGCTGCAGCTGAATTGTACCAGTGCCGTTGCCATCAGGAAGAAGGTGATTCTTTTCATTGTTGTTTTTTTAGCGTTTTCGCTGATTCATCTATTATTCAAGGCTTTGCCTGTTTTGTGGTTTTCTCTGCTCTTATTTCACCATAAATCTAACTATATTTGGCATCCGGTTTTGTTAAAGAAAGCTTACCGGAATTCAACTAAAACATTAAAACTGGCATAGATGTTCAATTTGATCCTGTTTGGACCTCCCGGTAGCGGAAAAGGCACACAATCTGAAAAAATGATCGCAAAATATGGCTTCAAGCATTTGTCAACCGGGGATATTCTCCGGTCTGAAATAGCCAACCAGACCCAATTGGGGCTGGAAGCAAAATCATTCATGGACGCCGGAAAGCTTGTACCGGATGCGGTAGTCATTGGCATGGTTGGTGCTGCCATTACAGCAAACCCAGGTGTGTATGGCTTTTTATTTGACGGTTTTCCCCGCACCAAGCCACAGGCTGAGGCGCTTGACACATTGCTCAGTGAGCACGGGACATCCATCAATGTTGTGCTGGCCATGGAAGTTCCTGAGGAGGAATTGATCGCAAGAATGATTGGTCGTTCCAAAACCTCCGGCAGAACAGACGATGCAGATCCTGAAGTGCAGAAAAAAAGACTGAGTGTCTATAAAAATGAAACCCTGGCAGTTGCAGACCACTACAGTCAGTTTGACAAGGTGGTTAGCCTGAACGGCCTGGGTTCCATTGATGATATCTTCAATGCGCTCTGTGCTGAAATTGATGCAAGGGCCTGATAGTGCCTCCTGATTGTTTTTTGACATCCATCAGCTTGTAAATACAAGGTTGTATTGTTATCACTCTTTTTCTGAGTGTACATGGGTAAAATCATCCATATTGTATTCCTGTTTAAAATTCTTCAGGGTAATGTTGATGTTCTTGTCTTTGGCGCCAAAATTTACAAAGTCGCGCAGGAGTTCAAGTACATCATGGTCGATGTAAACCGTGTTATCAGCGCTCACCACAACCTTGCTGTTTTGAGGAAGTGCTGACAGTGTTGCCTTGATAGCGGCTTTGTTCAGGAATGAAACTTCCTGCGCCAGGTCGATATGGATGGTTTCGCCTTCATGGTGTTGCTCTTTACGGAAGAAATAAGCCAGTTTCATATTGCCTTTGAGAATATAGAAAATACTGACGACCAAACCGATTCCTACACCCTTTAACAAATCTGTGAACACTACTGCGATGACAGTGATGATGAACGGAACGAACTGGTGCTTGCCGGATTTCCAGATGTGTTTGAATACCTTGGGACTGGCCAATTTCAGACCAATCATGATCAGGATAGCAGCAAGGCTGGCCATGGGGATTTTGTTCAACAGTCCTGGTATGGCGATAACTGCCACCAACAAGAAGATGCCATGAAAAATAGCAGACATTTTTGTTTTGGCACCAGCATTGATGTTGGCTGTGGTGCGCACAATTACTGAGGTCATGGGTAAGCCGCCAATCAGACCAGATAGCAGGTTGCCGATTCCCTGTGCCCTCAACTCTGCGTTGGCGCTGGAGTAGCGTTTCAGCGGATCCATCTTATCACCTGCTTCCAGACAGAGCAATGTTTCTATACTGGCTACAATCGCTATGGTCAGGCCAGTTACCCATACTTTGGGATTGGCGAATCCATTCAAATCTGGCGTTTGAAACTGTCCTAAAAATGCCTGGACGGAGTCTGCTGTTGGTAATACCACCAGGTGTTCATTGGCGATAATCCATTGTGGAAAGGAAGCCTTGAACACCTCATTCAGGAGGATACCGGCAACTACTGCCACCAGAGCGCCTGGGATGGCTTTGATTTTTTTCAAAGCCGGCACTTTGTTGAATGCGATGATGATGGCAATGGAAACAACTGATACGATGATGGCACCAGTATGTGCATAGTTGAAAGAGTGCAGTAGTTCTCCGAAGAAGCCCTCATCTGCTTTCAGCAACTGATAGGAGAAAAAATCCCCTTCATGTTCCAGATCATAGCCGATGGCATGGGGCAATTCTTTTTTGATGATGATGATGCCGATGGCTACTAGCATTCCTTCTATCACGCTGGTAGGAAAGTAACTTGAGATGCCACCTGCCTTGGCCAGTCCCAGTGTGAGTTGAATCAGTCCGGCAACCATTACGGCCACCAGGAAGGTTTCGTAACCCAAATCGGTGACGGCTACAAGGATGATGGCGATCAGCCCGGCTGCGGGACCGGTTACGCTTACATGCGACTTACTGAGAGAGCCCACAATGATGCCTCCGATGATGCCGCTGATGATACCAGCAAAGGGGGGTGCGCCACTGGCTACAGCGATGCCAAGGCAAAGGGGTAGTGCAACCAGGAATACGACCATGCCGGCGAGAAGGTCGGCACCAAGAGATTTTTTTATTGAATTCATGAGGGGAAAGCTATGGAATGAATTTTGATTATTTGATTTTTGGGGTCAGGTTTTTGAAGAAATCGACTTTCCCATTGCTTACATTATAAACAGCCCCTACGACACCAATCTCTCCTTTGGAAAATAGATCTATAATGATGTCACTGCCTGATATGATTTCTTCAAGGCTGTTCTCAACGTTGGTATAGGCAACAGTATCACTGAAGAGCCGGGCATCCTCTTTCTCGAGCATGGCTTTGGTGATGGCAGGTTTGATTTTGTTCAGCAGCTCGGAAAGATGACCATCTTTTACGCCTTTCTTCGCACCGTTGATGGCGCCGCATTCGGTATGGCCCAATACCACCAAGAGTTTAGAACCCACATATTTGACGGCATATTCCAGGCTGGCCAGGATATCGTTGTTGACAATATTGCCTGCGATCCTGATGCTGAAGAGATCGCCCAGTCCCTGATCAAAAATCAGTTCCACGGATGTGCGGGAATCCATACAGCTCAGTATCACAGCAAATGGGTATTGACCCTCACGTGTTTCATTGACCATTTCAAGGTGGTCGTGGTTGGTGCTTAGATTTTCTACAAAACGCTTGTTCCCTTCAACAAGGAGTTCATAGCATTTGGATGGGGTAAGGTTTGCAAGATATTCTTTGGAATGCTTTTTCATATAATGATTTTACTGCGCCTTTCGGCTTGTGGGGGTTTAAAACAGCGGATGTGTTTGTGTAATGATTTACGGCAGCAGCATGGCTTTTGAGGATAATCCATTTAGAATCACAGAAAATAATCTGTGACCAAGCCCATGAAAATGTTAGCGGTACTGTTCGTAACAATCAAATGAAGCAAATCTGCAGGGGTGGGGGTGTCGGGATATCGTCTGCCAGTCTGGAGACATAATCTGTTCTAGCCGGATTTTTATTATCCTTGAGAGCAGTTTCAAAAGGGAGCGCAAAATGAATTCGATGGCAGAAGAGATCAGATTTTTTAAGGTCTTCACTTCCCTCAGCACTTTTTCCGTCTCCATCTGCTGAGGTATTGCAGATCTCCTCTATCATTTGATTGCCATAAAAAATAGCTCCAACTTCCTTCAGAGGAAGGAGCTGAAATGAAATGATGGACAACAGCAGGTATGCGAGAATCTTCTTAATCACAGCCAACAAAACTACATGATGCCAGCCAATTACAGAGGAATTTTACCTGTTATTTATAAAAAATAATTATACTAAATGTTAAATATGTTTATATATTAAGGCCTCCACAGGTACTCAATACCTGACCGGTGATATAACTGCTCATGTCTGAAGCCAGGAACAGGGTGGTATTGCCAATTTCTTCTGCAGAACCAAACCTGCCCAGGGGAATTTTGGCCAGGAATGCCTTTGCGGCCTCACCTTCCTGCAGGTAGTGGGTCATGTCTGTCTCCACAAATCCAGGAGCGATGGCATTTACGCGAACGTTTCTGCTGCCCAATTCATGTGCCATGGATTTGGTAAAACCAATGATACCAGCCTTGCTGGCTGCATAGCTTGACTGGCCTGCATTGCCGCGTATTCCAATAATGGAACTCATGTTGACAATGGAACCTTTTCTGGCTTTCATCATCGGCCTGATGACCTGCTTGGTCATGTTGAAAACACTTTTCAGGTTGACTTCCATCACTTCATCCCATTGTTCAGGTGTCATCCTGAGCAAGAGATTATCCTTGGAAATACCTGCATTGTTGATGCAAACATCCACTGTTCCGAATTCTTTCACCACATCATTCACAAAAGCCTCTGATTCTGCAAAATTACCTGCATTGCTTCTCCATGCTTTTGCTTTCACGCCCATTCCTTCGAGCTTAGTTACCAGGGCGGCAGCCTTGTCGGCACTGCCCTCACTCACATAGGTAAAAGCGATGTGTGCACCATGTTCAGCCAGTTTCACTGCGATGGCTTCACCAATTCCGCGCGCTGCGCCTGTAACGATGGCTATTTTGTTTTCGAGAAGTTTCATGTTTTTAGTTTAGAGATAAGGGGGAAGGGATGAGGGAAAAGGGTGAGGGAAGAGGGATTTTTTATTTAAAGTGCATAAATGCAACCATTTCATTTGACGTTAAATGCTAAATCCTAACTGTTTTTTGATGAGTGAGTATTTTTTTTGAATCAACGGCAAAATTATTGAAAAACCACTAGAATTTTATCAGTCAAAAAACACGAACAGATCGAATCCACTGTTCCCATCATCACTAGTGCCCAACTTCGGCTGGCAAGCTCATCCCTTGCTGTTCCACTCGTCCCTCGTCCCTTGTCCCTCGTCCCTCACCCCTTCCCCCTCATCCCCAAAACCTCCTCAATGATCTTCCTGTCATTGCTCAACCTGGGGACCTTGTGCTGTCCGCCAAGCTTGTTTTTCTGCTTCAACCACTTGTTGAAATGCCCCTGGGGAAGGGATTTGACAAGGGGAGCCCTGAGTGCAATGTTCTTGTATCGCTTGGCTTCGTAGTCGCTGTTCAGCTTTTTCAGCTCCTCATCCAGGATGGTAGAAAAGAGACTGAGATCTTTTGGTTCTTTTTCAAACTCTATCAGCCATTCGTGTGCGCCGTTTCCTTCTTCGCTGAAGTAAACCGGGCCTGCCGTGTAGTCTGCAATGATTGCCTCGGTGATTTTGCAGGATTCGGCGATGGCCCGCTCTGCATTGTCGATGATCAGCTCTTCACCAAAAGCATTGATGAAAAGCTTCAGTCGGCCACTGACTTTTATCCGGAAAGGGGCTACACTGGTGAATTCAATGGTATCTCCAATCAGGTAACGCCAGAGCCCGCCATTGGTGCTGATGACGGGGGCATAGTGCTGCCCAATCTCAACATCCTTGAGCCCTATCGTTCTTGGTTCATCCTTGCCATATTCTTCTATGGGCATGAACTCATAGAAAATGCCATGGTCCAGGAAAAGCATCATGCCCTCAGAACCGGGAATGTCCTGTGCAGCAAAGAATCCTTCGCTGGCATTGTACATTTCCAGGTAATGGATATCGCCACCAATCAATTTTTTGAATTGTTCCCTGTAGGGATGAAAGGATACACCGCCATGAAAATAAAGCTCCAGCGATGGCCATACTTCTTTCATGTTTTTCTTGCCAGTCAATTCCAGGATCCTTTGGAACAAGACGATGGTCCAGGTGGGTACGCCAGAAACAGAAGTGACATTTTCGTTCATGGTGGTCTGGGCCAGTTTTTCAATCTTTCCTTCCCACTCGTCCATCAGGGCAATCCTCAACTCTGGCGTTCTCATCCAGTTGCCATAAAAGGGAGTGTTTTGCATCAGCACGGCACTCAAGTCTCCAAAATGGGCCTCTTCGTGCAGGTTGTTGATGGTATGGCTTCCTCCAATCATTAGGCCTTTTCCGGTAAGCAGATCAGATTCCGGATTGTGCATGTAGTAAAGGGAAAGCACATCTTTTGCCGCCTTGAAATGCCCGTCCTCCAGGCTTTCCTGGCTTATGGGAATGAATTTGCTTTTGTCTGAGGTTGTCCCGCTGCTTTTGGCAAACCAATTGATGGGGGTATTCCAAAGCAGGTTTTGTTCGCCGGCCATGATCCTTTCCACATAGGGTTTGATGTCCTCATATTCGTGTATCGGAACTGCCTGCTTGAAGGCTTTTGTAGTAAAGAGTTTGGAAAATTCGTATTGCCGGCCAATTTCAGTGAACTGTGCAGCAGTAACCAGGTCTTGCAATACCTCCCTTTGTGCGGAGATGGGATGCTGGATCCAGGCTTCAATGCGCCAGGAGCGCAATCTGGCCAAAGAAGATATGGCAGGACTTAGCAATTTCATGGTTAGGGTTGAATGGGTCAACGATCGCCGTAAAGGGACTCTTGACGGGCTTCCTCATGAAGATAATCCTTTCTTTTGAGTTCGAAGTTCCTGCCGAGGTAGAGTCTTCGCACTTGTTGATCTTCCGCAAGTTCTTCCGCGGTTCCGTGCTTGAATATCTTTCCTTCAATCAACAAATAGGCCCTGTCGCAGATGGAAAGGGTTTCATTTACATTGTGATCGGTGATGAGGATGCCAATGTTCTTGTGTTTGAGACGCGCAACGATGGTCTGAATATCCTCGACGGCGATAGGGTCTACACCGGCAAAAGGTTCATCCAGCAGGATGAATTTTGGATCGACTGCCAAGGCCCTTGCTATTTCTGTTCTTCTTCTTTCTCCACCGCTGAGCGAATCTCCGTTGTTCTTTCTCACATGGGTCAAACGGAATTCTGAAAGCAATTCCTCCAGTTTGATTTTTTGCTCTTTCTTGGTAAGCTTGGTCATTTCCAGCACGGCTGCAACATTGTCTTCAACCGAAAGCTTGCGAAAGATGGAAGCCTCCTGGGGCAGGTACCCAATGCCCATCTGGGCCCTTTTGTACATGGGCATCTTGGTGATGTTGAGGTCATTCAAGAACACCTCACCTTCGTCAGGTTTGATGAGGCCCACCACCATGTAGAACGATGTTGTTTTACCTGCACCATTGGGGCCAAGCAGGCCCACAATTTCTCCCTGCTTTACTTCAACAGAAACATCGTTCACAACAGTTCTGTTGTTGTACCGTTTGATCAGGTGCTTGGTATGGATGGTAAGGTTCATGTTCGACTACAAATGTATCAAATTTCATCAGCATATAATCTGTACTTTTGCCTTCCAGACCAAGCCATACTGCAAATATGAAAGTAATCGATTACATCAACCAGGCCAAGGATACCATTTTGTCTTATGAAGTTTTGCCTCCTTTGAAGGGAAAAAACATCAACTCCTTGTTTCAGCACCTTGATCCGTTGATGGAGTTCAAGCCCTCTTTCATCAACGTCACGTATCACAGGAGTGAACATGTATCGAAGCAGCAGAAAGATGGATCGGTTGAAAGGGTGGAAGTGAGAAAGCGCCCCGGTACTGTGGGTATTTGTGCTGCCATCATGAACCATTATCAGGTCGATGCGGTTCCGCACCTGATCTGTGGCGGATTTACAAAAAGGGAAACTGAAGATGCACTGATAGACCTCAATTTTCTAGGGATTGACAATGTGTTGGTCTTGCGTGGCGATGCTGCCAAAGGAGACAATGGGTTTATTCCTGAGCCGAATGGAAACAGCTATGCCATCGATCTGTTAAAACAAGTAGATCGCCTCAACAATGGCTTGTATTTGGAAGAGGATATCCTGGATGGATTCAAGACCAATTTTTGCCTGGGTGTTGCAGGATATCCCGAAAAGCATTTTGAAGCCACCAGCCTCGAGGAAGACCTTGGGCACCTGAAAGCCAAGGTGGATGCGGGTGCGGAGTACATCGTTACCCAGATGTTTTTTGATAATGCAAAATATTTTGATTTTGTGGACAGGTGCAGGGCTGCTGGAATCAATGTTCCCATCGTGCCGGGCTTGAAGCCATTAACCAACAAAAAGCAACTCTCTGCGATACCCAGGATTTTCAACGTGGAACTTCCTGAAGACCTGGTCAATGCCATGAACAACAGCCTTACCGATGAGGGCTGTGAAAAAGTGGGAGAGGAGTGGTTGATCTACCAGTCAAAGGAATTAAAGAAAGCAGGTGTGCCTGTTTTGCATTATTATACCTTGGGCAAACCCAAAATCGTTTACAACGCAGTGAGCCAGGTTTTTTAGTGCATGCCTGCTACCAAAGTTTTCCAGGTTTGGTTGTTCAATACCACAGGATATTTTTTCTTGAGTGATGCAATCCAAATATCTTCCAGGTATTGCTGATAGTCATTGATGGCGGATCCCCTTGCTTCTTCAAAACTCTTGATGCTTGGGTCTTTGAACACATTGGCTACGATGATGAAGCTGGCAGATTCATCTGAACTATTGGTGTAAACGGGTGTGATGAATCCGACCCTTGCATTCTCTGGGCCGACTCCCAAGAGTTCTCCTGCTTCATACCGGCCACTGTCTACAAAAGAGATCTCACTGTACATTTTCCTGATCTGCTCAATGGATCGGTCTTTCTCAAATGCATCGCGGATGGTGATGGCGGTTTGTTTGTTTTGTGCAGTAATGGTAAATGCGTAAACGGATTGTTTCCATTGGTACTGGGAGGCCTTGCTTGCATGGAATTTTTTCAATCCTTCCAGGTCTGCAGATGCCTTCCCCCAAACTTTTTTATCCATGATTTCAAACAGCAGGTTCCCATCTTTGAAATCCTTGATCTGTGTGGCATACGCAGGGTTGAACTGTTCCAGCTTTTTCACGACATAGGCCTCCTTGTTGGCTGTAGTTGCTGTTAATCCATGTTTTCCAATGCTATTGTTGATGAAGGCTTCGGCTGCGATTGATTTTCTGTCATCCTGCAGGATCAGTTCTTTCAATGCCGGTGCTGCGTTGGGCAGGGACTGTTCTATGGGTTGGTTGGATATTCTTTTGATGATGTGAAAGCCAAGATCGGTCAACAATACTGGAGCAATTTCTCCATCCTTTTTTAATTGCATCACCTGCTCTTCAAATAAGGGATCATATTTTCCAACCTGAATATCTTCAATGATACCGCCATTTCTGGCACTGCTCATGTCATTTGAATATTGTATGGCCAATGAATCGAAAGATACACCTGCTGTTGCAAGCGCATGAATCGAATCTGCCAACAGTTTTCTTTGCCTCATTTCTTCTTCCGTTGCGTCTTCGGGTCTGGCAATCAAGACCTGGGCAATGGTTGTCTTACCATGAGCATCTCTTGTGTCTATCCTTTGAAAAAAATGAATGCCATTGGCAGTTTCAATGGGATCCGAAACAGCCCCGTCCTTCAGTGTATAAATAGCAGATTCAAATACATACGGCAGACTGAAAGCAGTGATGTATCCGAGATAACCCCTTGTTCTGGCCACTTCCGGATCATCAGAGTTGACGATGATCAATTTCTCGAAATCATCACCGGTCAACAATGCTGCTCGTATATCAGATGCTTTTTTTCGGGCAAGCTCTTTTTCGGTTTGGGTATAATTGGTATCCGCATTGCTCAACCTGAGTTTGTTGAATGCAATGAAAAGATGTTTGACCGAAACCTCTTTCAGTGAACGTTCATGCGCCGTTGTAATCAGTGCATCAAGGGTTTGCTGGTCGAGCATGTACAGTGGCCTGATCTGCTCTTGAAAGCCTTTAAGGTCTGCTTTCTGGTTGGGCAAAGTATCCATCTTCAGGTCATAGGCGGCCTGAACCTTCAAACGGAACCGGATGTAGAGATCGCGGTAATTTTCCAAAGCAGTCAAGCGTTTGCTGGTGTCCGTATTGTTCTTGTTGAAGGATGCCAAGAACGCTTGCTGACTGACGGGTTTGCCGCCATAGGTAAACAGCACCTGTGCCTTCAATGCAAAGCAAAATGCCATGATGACTGCAAGCGTCAAAAGTATTTTTTTCATGTACAGTTAGGGTGTCTTTGCAGACTTTTTCTTGAAATCCATGAAGTCGTCTACTTGCAGGTAAGTAAGTTTTTTGGCAACAATGTTCTTGTCCTTGTCCAGCAGATACATCATTGGGGTTTGATAGACATCATAGAGCTGCCTGTAACCGGGCTGACCAGCCTTGTAAATCTTGTCTTTGGTCTCGTCGGTCTGGTACACATGGATCCAGCCATTCAGTTTGTGTTCCCTGATATAGTTGAGCCAGTTCTCTTTTCCGCCATCTGTCATGACCCCGACAAGTTTCACACCCGCTTTTCTCCATTTGGCCTGAAAGATAGAATCGACTTTGGGCACTTCTTCCTTGCAATGTCCGCAGGTGGGGTCCCAGAAACAGACTACAGTGAAGGGAGACTGAAGGGCATACAAAGAGAAGTTTTTGCCGAGGGTATCAATCATGGGAAGCTCTGCCGCCTTTTTGCCAATCACATTGGACATCATTGAATATCCCCTGTCAAAAATGAACTTCTTGTATTTCTCATTCATCCAGCTGTCTGCCTGTCCGGGCAGGTAATATTTTTCAAAAAGATGGACAAACACGGCATCCTGCCCCATGAATTTGGGATTCACGTATTTGTCTGTAAGGCTGGACAGCACATATTTGAACATTTCTTCACTGGGTTTTGCAGCTGCAAGCATTTTGTCTGCATACCTGGCCAGTGAATCGGCGGCCTGCGGCAAGATTTCATCATAATACTTATCGAACCTGCCCTGCAAAACAGGGGTTCTCACCAGGCGATCATCTGAAAGGCTGATGCCGTCCCAATAGTGGTCCTTGTAGTAATTGTAGGCAAACAGGCTATCGTATTTTCCTCCAGGATGTTGGGCTGAAGGCGGCACTTCAGGATCTTTCAGTAAGTTGAAAATGGAGCTCAACAGGTGCTTGGGATTTTTTTGCTGAAGGCCATCGCGGTATTGTTGCATGTCGAGGCTCAATTGCTTGATTTGTGCCTGTGCTGCTTTTGTCTCAGGATCCTCAGCTGCTCCTCCAGCCTTGGCCCTGAGCGCAGCAACCTGCGTGCCGATGTCAAAGGATTTTTTCTGGTAATCGGCAAAAATGGTATTGTCTGGTGAACCTTCAAAGCGCAATCCTTTTACAATATTCGCCGTATCTGCGTATACACTGAATTTTTGTTGCTGATCGAGCATGCACTCAATCCATCCGTTCTTTTCAGGGAACACAATCATGTAAACCCCACCCTGCAGTTTCTTTGCTCCGGAGAAGATGGCCTGACCATTTGCATTAATTTTTGCAGAATCAATCAGGTATTGCTTGCTGCCAAAATGGTAAGCAAGGAAAAGGTATCCCTTGTTGAAAGGCTTGATAGAGGCTTTTATTTCGTAAGCGTTTTGTGCCTGGGCAAAATGGTTGAACAGCAAGGAGAACAACAGGATCGGAAGAATGCGCATCAGTGAAAGTTTGGGTAAAAATATTCAATAACCGGGAAATACAATGTTAAAAGGAGAACTAAGTACCGTCAGTGTGGGGAGGCATATTAAATTGTAGATTTGCAACTCAAGCCGGAACATGAGAAAGAAGAAATTGGTATTGGAGCATTTGCTGGTCAGTGGTTATGCCGCAGGAGGAAAATCCATTGCCAAATTGGAGGGCAAAGTGGTTTTCATTGAAGGTGCAGTGCCGGGAGATGTGGTGGATGTTCGGCTCAGCAAGAACAAAAAAGATTGGGCAGAAGGGAAAGCCATCAGGTTTCGATCTTATTCATCAGAAAGAACAACCCCATTTTGCAAACATTTTGGGGTCTGTGGGGGATGCAAGTGGCAGATGTTGCCCTATGAAAAGCAACTGGAGTACAAGTTTCAGGAAGTGGAACAGCAGATGAAGCGGATTGGTAAAATCAACATCCCAGAAATGCAGCCGATTGCAGGAGCCAATGAAACGCAGTACTATAGGAACAAACTTGAATTCACTTTTAGTTCCAAGAAATACTTTACCGAAGAGGAAATTGCCACATTGGACATGCCTGAAGAAGGGCCACGTGGTCTTCCTTCTATCCCGGCCCTGGGTTTTCATGTGCCAGGATCCTTTGATAAGGTGATTGATATTGATGAATGTTTTCTGCAGGCAGCACCAAGCAATGACATCCGAAATGGCATCAGGATCTATGCCCTGCAAAAGGGGTATAGCTTCTATGATATCCGCAACCACACAGGATTGCTCAGGAACCTGTTGGTCAGGCTTTGTACCACCGGAGACCTGATGGTCAATCTTGTTTTTGGCGAGGATGATAAAAAGGCAATTGAGGACATGATGGGATTCATCAAAAAGGAGTTTCCTTTTATCACAGCGCTTTATTATACCGTGAACCGTAAATTCAATGATAGCCTGGGAGACCAGCATCCCATCCTTTACCATGGCAATGCATTTGCGATTGAACAGTTGGGAGGATTGAAGTTCAAGGTGGGTCCAAAATCGTTTTTCCAAACCAATTCAACGCAGGCTGAGCAGCTTTACCAAATCACCAAAGATTTTGCTGAGCTCAAAGGGACTGAAATTGTATATGATCTTTATTGTGGCACAGGAAGCATTGGCATTTTTGTCAGTGACAAGGCTTCCAAAGTGATAGGGGTGGAGGTCATCAGTGAAGCGATTGATGATGCACATGAAAATGCTGCCATGAATGGCATTGACAATACCCTATTTTATGCCGGTGATGTGGCAGACATATGCAACAATGCTTTCTTTGAAACACATGGCAGGCCGGATGTGATCATCACTGATCCTCCCAGGGCTGGTATGCATGAAAAGCTCGTGCAGCAGATCCTGGCCATGGAAGCACCATTGGTGGTATATGTGAGTTGTAATCCTGCCACACAGGCAAGAGACCTGCAATTGTTGGCGGAGAAGTATGAGGTGACGGCGATCAGGCCTGTGGATATGTTTCCCCATACCCATCATATTGAGAATGTTGTGCAATTGAAGCTGAGGCAAGATGCCCCAGGTTCGTTAAATTTGTAATATAAAGCAGCGTATGCAAACAGAAATCAGACCGGGCAGGTTTCAGGTGCTTCCCGTAGTCATCAAAAACCTCATCATCATCAATGCCTTGGTTTGGCTCGCGCAAGTCACCATTGGCACTGACCTTTTATCGATAGAAAATCTTTTTGCACTGCATCATTTCAGCTCTGTGCATTATCATTTCTGGCAGTTCATTACCTACATGTTTCTGCATTCCTCTGATTCTTTCTTTCACATCCTGTTCAATATGTTTGCCTTGTGGATGTTTGGTTCTACCTTGGAAAACCTCTGGGGGCCGGCGAAGTTTTTGGCTTTCTATATGGTTTGCGGACTTGGAGCAGGACTCACCCAGGCCATTGCATTGACCTATGACATCTCTCAATACAATGCCATGTTTGCAGCAGGTCAGCTGGGTGCTGCCGAACTATTTGCATTGATAAATGTTCCTACATTGGGTGCCTCTGGTGCAGTGATGGGCATTTTTGCTGCCTTCGCCTATACCTTTCCCAACAGCCAAATGATTATTCTGCCCATTCCTTTTCCCATCAAAGCCAAATGGGCATTGCTTGGTCTGGGTGTGTTGGATGTATTGGGCGGAATATCCAGCGAGTCTACAGGGATAGCGCATTTTGCACACTTGGGTGGGGCAGCAGTGGGCATCATCATTGTGATGATCTGGAACAAGCGGAACAGGAGAGATTTTTATTGATATAAAAACAAGCGGCATGGGATACAGGGACAATACGGGATCAGGCCGTTCAAATCTGCTCAACACAGCAAACCCTTTGGTGATGCTGGTTGTACTGCAAATTACATTTTTCATTCTGATGAATTTCCTGAAGAGCATCTATGTCTTTTCCAGGATTCCGGAAGAACAATTTTACCGCAATATTTATCATTGGTTTGTGATGCCAGCGGACCCCATGCAATTCATCACAAGGCCCTGGACCCTGATTACGATGCAGTTTACGGAAGTCAAGGTCATACTGATCATCAGCAACCTGATTTGGTTATGGACATTTGGACACCTTATCCAAGACCTCATCGGCAATGATAAGATCATTCCCATTTACATCTACAGTGCAACCATCTCAGGTTTTGTATTTTTCGCAGCAGCCAATATCTTTTATCCAGGTGCAACGCAATCCATATTTTTCAGTGGGGCTGTGTCGGGAATCCTTGGATTGGCGGCAGCAGCAACAACCGTTTCACCGCAATACCGGTTCTTCCCTATGATTGGCGGCGGCATCCCATTGTGGATCATCGCATTGATTTATGTGTTGCTGAACCTCTCCTCTGCATTTTCCAATCCTGTTTTGTTGTTGCCAGTTGCAGGAGCAGGATTGACTGGGTTTGTATACGTCCGAATGTTGCAGAAAGGAAATGATCCTGGGGAATGGATGAATGCATTTTTTTCCTGGATTGGGGCATGGTTTACCCCAAGAAAAGACAAAGGGTATTCTGCAAAGCAATCTTCCTTTTATCAACAGGGAAGCAAGGCTCCATTTGTCAAAAAACCCAATATCACCCAAGAAAGGATTGATACCATTCTTGATAAGATCAACCAGAAGGGTTATGATCAACTGACCGAAGTGGAGAAAAAAATATTGAAGGAAGCCAGCAAGAAAGATCTATAAATAGCCGATGGGTAATTTTTTCAAATCCGTTTCTGTTGTTGCAATGATGCTTCTCAATATGATAGTTGCTGCATTGTACCTGGCTTGTAGTTTTGCACCGTATTTGCATCCAAAGACCTGGTGGTTCACCGGTTTTTTGGGTCTGTTCTTTCCCTATCTATTTATCTTGCTGCTGCTCTTCCTTTTGTTCTGGATTTTTGTTCGCATCAAATGGGCCTTTTTCCCCTTGCTGGTGATGCTGGCTGGTTCATCTGCAGTGATTAACCACGTCTCTTTCAAAGGAGGAGAAGATTTTTCGGTGAAGAAACTTCCTGGTTCCATCAGGTTCATGAGCTGGAACCTCCGTCATTTCATTCCTTTTGATGAAAGCATGTTCAAGCCTGATCAAGACAAGCATCTGCAATTGATCTTTGATCAGGTAAAGAAATACCAGCCTGATGTCATCTGCTTTCAGGAGTTTGTTTCTATGCCTGGAGACGGCAACAAAGACCCGATGGAATATCTCGAGCATGTGCTTGGTTACAAATATCATCAATTTGCAGGGGAGGATATTTTTGATACAAAGCAGTACAGTGGAATTGCCATATTTTCAAAACTCCCTATTACAGGAGGCAATGTTATTTCATTTCCTGCTTCAACAGATGCCAATGCTGAAAATACCGTTTTTGCAGATGTGGTCAGTGGCGCTGACACGCTTCGTATTTATGCTGTCCATCTGCAATCTTTTGGATTTGGCGCCAGGGAATACAAGGTCATAGACGATGTCAATGCAAAAAATGACAGCAGTGTCATCCAGTCCAAACAGCTGATTAAAAAAATGCGCAATACTTTTTATTGGCATGGTGTACAATCTGATTTTATTGTAAATGAAATGGCATCTTCTCCATTTCCAACATTTGTGATGGGAGACCTGAATGATGTGCCGGGATCTTATACCTATTCAGTGATGCGCGGAGACAGGCAGGATGCCTTCCTTGAAAAAGGGTATGGATTAGGTGCGACGTTCACAAGTTCGTCCTCTTTCATGCTCCAGCTTTTGCCCACTTTGAGGATTGATTATATTTTTCATCCCCAGCAGTATGAGGCCCTGCAGTTTACCCAGGGTGGGAAAAGGCTCTCTGATCACTCATTCCTGGTCTCAGACGTCAAAAAAAAATAGGCTTATCTTAGGTTCGAACAGTGTTCTGCCTTTCAATCTTTATCTTTGCCCTTACAATTTTATTTATGTCTTCATTGCAATTTTATAATTCACTCACCAGACAGAAAGAAGTCTTTAGTTCATTGATACCAGGCAGGGTTGGTATGTACGTATGCGGCCCAACCGTCAGCGGAGAAAGCCACCTTGGGCATGCTAGACCGTTCATCACTTTTGATATAGTCTACCGCTACCTGCGTCATCTTGGCTACCAGGTAAGGTATGTGCGCAACATCACCGACGCAGGTCATTTTGAAGAGGAGGGCAGGGAGAGTGAAGACAAAATCTCTAAAAAAGCCATCCTTGAAAAACTGGAGCCCATGGAGCTGGTGCAGAAATACACCAACCTGTTCCATTGGGCGATGAGGGAATTCAACAATGTTGAGCCCAGTATTGAGCCTACAGCAACAGGTCATATTGTGGAGCAGATTGTCATGATTCAAAGGATCATTGCAGATGGCTATGCGTATGAAGCCAACGGGTCGGTCTATTTTGATGTTGAAAAATACCACAGGGATTTCAGTGCAAAGGGAATGCAGTATGGCATCTTGAGTGGCCGGGTATTGGATGATCAACTCGAAACAACCCGTGAACTGGAATCGCAGGAGGAAAAACGCAACAAGTCAGACTTTGCCTTGTGGAAGCATGCCGCACCAGAACACATCATGCGCTGGCAGAGCCCATGGGGAGAGGGTTTCCCGGGATGGCACATCGAGTGTTCTGCCATGAGCAACAAATATTTGGGTGCTGAATTTGATATACATGGTGGAGGAATGGATCTTCAGTTTCCCCACCATGAGTGTGAAATTGCACAAAGCGCGGTGTGTAACCACCAGATTCCTGCGAAATTCTGGCTGCACAACAACATGATCACCATCAATGGCAGGAAGATGGGAAAGAGCTACAACAATGTAATCAAGCTCAGTGAACTGTTCAGCGGAACCCATGAGATCCTGACCCAGGGCTATTCGCCCATGACCGTTCGTTTTTTCGCTGAAAAAGGATTGAGAAGGATCTGGGAAGCCTTCACACAACTGAACAAGTTTGTCATTGCAGAAAACAACATCAGTGCCGGAGATCCTGATCTCGAGCAAAAATGTTTTGAGGTGCTCAATGCATTGGACGACGACATGAACGATGACCTCAATACAGCAAAAGTATTGGCAGGTCTGTTTGAATTGGTTCCAATCATCAATTCCATCAAAGATGGTTTGATCAAAGGCAATGCCCTTACTACTGCCACCATGCAAATGATGAAAGAGAAGTTCAATACTTTTCTGGTCGATATTTTTGGATTGAAGGATGAAAAAAAGCATGACGATCAGAAGCTTGGCGCTGTGCTCCAATTGATCGCAGAGATCAGAAAAGATGCGAGGGCCAAAAAAGACTATGCTACTTCAGACAAGATCCGCAACCAGTTGCTGGAAGCAGGAATTCAGTTGAAGGATGAGAAGGATGGCGGGTTGAGTTGGGAGCTGGTATAGATTCTCGTTATCTTTTGATGGACTGACCGATGCTTGCAATCCCTTCATGTGCGGACAATCGTTTGTTCATTCTGGTCAGTGACTCTTCAGAAATAGACCAGTTCATGGGATAGCCGTCCTCTTCACCTTTTTTGTACAGGTTGATGGATGTGTAAGTGGTATCCCCTTTGTAGATTTCAAGCAGGTATTTATAGAGCCGAAGGTTGTTGATGTCTGTTTGGCGGGCATAAGAACCAAGTATTGTTTTTACAGGAGCTGCCAGGTCATTGACGAGTGGATGTATTGTTGAAATCTTCTTTTCCGTTTCAGGTTCATTGGTGATGTGTAGCACATTGAACCTGATTTTTTGATAAGGATGCTGAGGATTGTTTTTGATGCTGTCCATGATCATGCTTTGTAGGTCGAGGATTGTTTCATGCACCACTCCAGCACCAGAGTTGTCAAAATAACCGCCATCTACAAAGTATTCATTGCCAATCCTGCCCGCAGGGCTGAAATAAGGAAACCTTGCACCAAGGGTCACAGCAGCAGCAACGGAGAGATCCTGTTTGGCATCTAGGTTTTTCAATACATCAATCCTTTTACCAAATACATTCTTCTCAATGTTGACATTGCTCACCACCGCAGGTGCTCCATCCTGCATCCTGGTGCAATTGATGAAAACCAATGGCAATGCATTACTGCTGTCTCTTTGCAATTGAAGTGCAGAGAAAGGCATGTTCATCAACCGCGTAATTTCATTTTCATTATTTGTTGTTTGAAATGATTTTTCCAACGCTGCTGCCCTGTCGTGCAGGAGCTGAAAGGGGATGAGGGGAAGGATGATGTCAGGGCCTAGCAAACGGATGAGTGGGAAGCTGAGAAAATCGCTGGAAAGATATTCCTCTATAGTGTTTCGGTTGTTTACCCCTGTTCGATTAAGCAATGTTGCAAAAAATGACATGTTGCCAAGACTTCCGCCGGATGCACCTGATAAACAAAACAATTGTTTTGAAAAATTTCCAGAAGATGTTGTTTCTATTTTTCCCAATACTGAAGCCGTCCAATAGGCCGATCTTGATGCGCCGCCATCTGCCAGTACAAAATAGACAGGAAAAGTCTTGAGGGAACTGTCTTTCAGCTGAATCTTTCGTTCTTCAATCCATTTATTGAAATGCGCTCTCAGGCTTGGTCTTGCATTGTATTGGTTGCTCTCATTCAATTGCAACAGGTTCACATCATGCGGTTCGTTGAAGAATCCTGCGATAACAATGGCTAGCAATAACAGAAAATGAAAGTTTATTTTCTGCTTGAGGGAAAAGAGGGTGATGATGTTCCCCGCACCCAGGAGGATACCAAAAGAAAGTAAGATGATGGGCAATGCTGTGATGTAACGAGAAAATGAAATGGAAAAGACGGCAGCAAAATAAATGAGCATGGCACAAACCGAAAAGATGTTGAACCAAAGGAAAATGTTTTTCTCTGTTTGGATCATCAGTTCCTTTTTCAGTGGATCCCTTTTTCCTTCCTTGTCTGTGAAAATCCATACAACAAGATTTTTGTAGGCCATCCCTTTGCTGATCAGGTTTTTGTTGGCAGGAATTGCATAGTGTTTAAGAATTGTCTCACTGATTTTCTTTCTGCTGATGACAAGAAAAAGATATCCGGCTTGCAACACTGGAAGCAGACAGATGTATGCAAGACTTGTGTTCAGCCAAACCATTGTTCCAATGATGATGACAAACAGCAGCCAAAGAACATTTCTGTAAAGAATCAATGCTTTCCTGTTGCTTTTGTTTTTTATTCTTTCAAACAAGGGATGAAGCACTGCATATCCAATACCAGAGATGCCGAATATTATCCATTGTTTCAGGTTATTTCTTTCTGAGGGATTGAGTACTGTCAGCGCAATGATGATCACCGTAAAACAGGTGAAACCCAGGATCCTTGGGGTATGGTAAAGTCCTTTCCTGGCCACCTGAAACAGCCTGTCGTGGTTATAGGCAATGAGCCTGGAGGTATACCAGGTGATCAATACCCAAAAAAGAAGGCCAATGATGAAAAAAAGACCGGTCTGCCTTGATTTCAGGCCCGTAAGGATGATGTCTTTACCTTGAACAAAACCGGTGAGAAAAATATAAGCAAACAGGATGAATATTATCCCTGGCAGAAAGGCCCATAGCAGTTGCAGGAGGATGGCAAGTTGTTGTAGGCCTTTTTTCAGCGCTGACATTTTGGTGGTTTAGGTGTATGGTTTTCCCCTCCGCTCTTGCCGCCTCCTTTACTGAAGTTCTTTCCAAAGCATGTCTTTCAGTTCCAGCAGTCCCGAACCAGAGACCGATGAAATGAATACATGGGGTATATCCGTTGGAAGTTCTTTTGAAATGGCATCCCTCAGTTCATCATCCAGCATATCATTTTTACTGACTGCGATGATGAATTTTTTGTCCAGTAATTCTGGGTTGTATTGTTCCAGTTCGTTCAGGAGTATCGCCAATTCTGCCTTATGGTCCTTGCTGTCTGCAGGAATCAGGAAAACCAAAACCGGGTTTCGCTCGATGTGCCGCAGGAAGCGGTGGCCGAGACCACGTCCTTCAGCAGCGCCTTCAATGATGCCCGGAA
>JAJTFY010000140.1 GCA_021299175.1 Chitinophagaceae bacterium | reverse complement strand
TAAAAAATGGCCTGATGCCAATGTGATCTGGTTCAAAAGAAGTGGATCGGCTGATGATAAAATTGAAAGCCAGTTCAGGGAAATCAATGCAGCTTCGGCTTATAGGAACAAATACAAAACTGCTGTATTGAACCCCGAATTCAAGATGGAAGACTTGATTCCATTCCTGGATTCCACCAAAACAAACGTGTTGATTGCGGGAAGCCTGGATGATAATTTTGCCCACAAGTTTGCCCGGGCCATATCGGCCTACCCCAAAAAAGGCATCATTCAGGTGATTGGCATGCCGGGTTGGGATGGAATGAAAGAAATCCAGGGGAAGAACTATTCCGGCATCCCCATATATTTTACCACATCCTTCAATATCCCCCCAGGTCATCAATGGGCCGCGCAGGTTGATGAGAAAATAAAATCAATTACTGGCATAAAACCCTCATTATCATTAATCAAGGGATTTGAACTCACGTATTACTTTGCCAATATTATGTACACTTTTGGCCAGATAAAAACGGAGGAGCCGGAGGTAAAACCGTTCAAGGTGCTGAATGATTTCGATTTCAGACCGGTCAAATGGGCGCCCATGTCTGCCTCTCCTGATTATTACGAGAACAAGCGGATTTACTTTATTCGCCGCCTAAATGGTGTCAGTACCGTGCAGTAATTAGTCTACCCAATCTGCTACGAAAATATTGGTATCCCTTGTACCTCCATTGTTCCTGTTGGAGCAGAAAACAATTTTCTTGCCATCGGTGCTGAACATCGGGAAGGCATCAAACCCCTTGTCGCGGCTGATCTTGTTCAATCCTGATCCATCTTCGTTCATGGTATACAGATTGAAAGGAAACCCTCTTTTGTATTCGTGGTTAGAGGCAAAAATAATGGTTTTGCTGTCGGGCATGTAGGCTGGCGCCCAGTTGGCCTGACCCAAATGGCTTACCTGCTTGGGATTAGATCCATCAGCATTGGCAATCCACACTTCCATTTTCGTGGGCGCAACTAGGTTCTCAATGAGCAAATCCTTGTACTCTTTTACTTCTTCAGCACTGGTGGGCCTTGAAGCACGCCAGATGATTTTGGTACCATCAGGGCTGTACCAGGCGCCACCGTCATATCCCAGTTGATTGGTGATTCTTTTGACCAGACCAGACTTCAAATCCATGGTATACAGATCAATATCTCCATCCCTGGTAGAAGTGAAAAGCATTGTTTTTCCATCAGGAGAAATGGTTGCCTCAGCATCATAACCGGGATGATTGGTCAGTTGCTTTGTGATCTTACCATTGAGGTCAGCAACAAAAATATCATACCCTGCATAGAGCGGCCATATGTACTTATTCCCATACTTGCTGCGGTCAGGTACCGGCGGGCAATTGGCATCTGCAAGGTGTGTTGATGCAAAAACGACATGTTTATTATCCTTCAAAAATGCGCCACAGGTGGTCCTGCCCTTTCCTGGGCTGACCAGCTTGGGCTCAAACTTTTCTCCCGCCTTTGTAGGCAGTTTGCCGATGTAAATCTGATCGCAGGGAATATTTTCCTTAGGATTTGTTTTCTGAAAAACCAACCATTTTCCGTCAAAACTGAAATAAGCCTCTGCATTGTCTCCACCAAAGGTGAGCTGTTGGATGTTCTTGAAATGGGACTCATCCGCATATTGCAGGCTGTCTTGTGCGAACAAGTTGTTGAAAATGTTTAATAACACTACGAGACACAGAAAATTGCTTGCTTTAAGGATTGCCATGGATGTGGTGCTTTGAATGGAATGCTAATTTAACAACTCCTCCCTGTTGTTTTATCATTAAACTGTAATAAAACGGCACGATTTCATAATTTTGGAGATGCGGATGCTGTTTCTTTTTTTGATGCTGGGCCTTTCCACCTTTTTTTACACCTCTTGCGACGGTAAAAAAAGCAATGAAAACCTGTCTACTCAAAATAATACGGATTCCATCTTACAACTACTGGAGAAATACCCAGACTCGGTGGATCTCATCAACCAAATTGCCGTAAGCGCCCTGGAATTGGGTGATACAGCAAAATCTATACAATTGCTGAGCCAATCCCTCGGAATAAAACTGGATCAGCCGGAAGTCGAGAACCAGCTGGGATTCTTGTTGGCCGCGATCAAAAGCGAACAGTCTCTCCTGATCGCAACAAGGATGACCCACAGTAAAAAGGCGGCGGATGCTGCAAGAGGCCATTACATCAAGGGGCTGTTCTACGCCAATACGGGGAATGACAAAGAGGCCATCAGGTCATTTGATTCCTCCATCATCAGCAACTTTACTTTTACCGACGCCTACATAGAAAAAGCTATATCCCTTTACCATACAGGTGAGATCAACAAGGCCATTGATGCATTGTCCAAGGCCATGGACCTTGACAGCAAAAACCCTGACGTATACTACTGGATGGGGCTTTGCCTGGAGCAAAAAAAGGAAACCGAAAAAGCTTTGGCCTATTACCAGGAGACCCTTCGGCTTGCCCCAGACCATGAAGGCGCCACCACATCGCTCAACAACTTAAAAAAATAATACCATGCCTATTGTAGCCCCTTCGTTTCTTGCTGCTGATTTTCTTCATCTGGACAAGGCATGTGAAATGGTGAACCAATCTGCAGCAGAATGGCTTCATCTTGATGTGATGGATGGCCGGTTTGTTCCCAATATCAGCTTTGGCATTCCGGTGATTTCTGCCATCCGAAAAGCCACCACCAAGGTTTGCGATGTGCATCTCATGATTGAGGAGCCCGAGAAATATGCGGAAGCATTTAAAGCAGCCGGCGCCGATGTACTGACTGTTCATGCAGAGGCGTGCAGGCACTTGCACAGGAACCTGCAACAAATCAAAGACCTGGGAATGAAAGCAGGCATAGCCCTCAATCCACATACTCCCATATCAACGATTGATGAAGTCTTGGCTGACGCTGACCTTGTCTGCATCATGACCGTCAACCCTGGATTTGGTGGGCAAAAATTCATTCATTCCATGTTGAAAAAAGTTGAAAGCCTAAAAGAGTCCATCATCAAGAAAGGCGCCAAAACACTCATTGAAATTGATGGTGGTGTAACGCTTGACAATGCTGCGGCACTGGTCCGGGCAGGAGCCGATGTATTGGTTGCGGGAAATACCGTTTTCGCTGCCAATGACCCCATGGCAACCATCGCAGCCTTGAAGGCCATGCATTGACAAGATTTCATTGCCTTATCGTTAAATTTTAGCGAATGGTTTGTTTTCCCACAGGTGTTGATAAGTAAGTTGAAGGTTATTCGTCAGCAAAGAATTAAATTTGAATAGAACGAGAACCAATCAACTAAAAACCTAAAATCCGCCACTTTGACTGAAACCATCATCAACCTCGACTCCATCAATCCCATCGAATTCTTTGGTGTCAATAATGGGAAGCTGGACCTGCTGAAAAAACGATTTCCTCTATTAAAAATCCTCAGCCGGGGCACACAAATCAAACTGAGTGGAGCCCAAGAACAAATTGCACAGGCCAAGGAAAAAATTGAAACCCTGGTTCAATACCTGGAAAGGAATGGCAACGTAAGCCATAATTATTTTGAACAAATCTTGGGTGGAGACGATGCAGAAGTGGTAGACAATTTTGTTGAAAAGAACCCACACGATGTCTTGGTCTTTGGTCCTAACGGAAAGTCGGTTCGTGCTAGAACCCTCAACCAGAAAAAGATGGTAAGCCTGGCAGAAAAGAACGATGTGATTTTTGCCATTGGCCCTGCAGGAACAGGAAAAACATATACCGCAGTAGCCCTGGCCGTCAGGGCACTGAAAAATAAGATGGTCAAAAAGATCATCCTCACCAGACCTGCAGTTGAGGCAGGCGAAAGCCTTGGATTTCTTCCTGGAGACCTGAAGGAAAAAATTGATCCCTACCTGAGGCCTCTGTATGATGCCCTGGATGATATGATTCCAGCAGACAAACTGGGCTATTACATGAGCACCAGGGTCATAGAAATCGCACCACTCGCCTACATGAGGGGAAGGACACTGGACCATGCCTTCATCATCCTGGATGAGGCACAGAACACCACAGACCTTCAGATCAAAATGTTCCTGACAAGGATTGGTGCGAATGCAAAGGCCATCATTACCGGCGACCTCTCTCAAGTGGACTTACCAAAGAACCAAAGAAGTGGATTGATCAAGGCAACAAGAATTCTCAAAAATATTGATGGCATTGCCCACATAGAACTGGACGAAGAAGATGTCGTCAGGCACAGATTGGTCAAAGCCATCATCAAAGCATATAAAATGCCCGAGGACCCTTTGGACGCAGGCCGTGAATTTGTGCGTGCAGTACTGGATGGCAACTACGAAAAAGCCAATCTTTACCTGCTCAATGATGCAGAGGATATCGAATTATTTGGAAGGTACCAGGCCTACATGAAAAAGCAGCCACAAAAGGAAAAACTCCAATTGAAATCGGCCTCCATCATCATCAATAAAGTTGAAAACCAGAACGACAGCATCAGCATCATCAGCTTTTCCAATTCCCATTCCATGAAACCCATGGACCTTAAGGTTGTGAGAAGTGAGAAAACATGGAAAGTTGATTTCAGCTATACGTTCTCTGGAAATCTTCCGCTTGAATGATTGACCTTAAAAACATATTGCTCGTCTTGGTGGGAAGTGCAGCCGGTGGATCATTGCGCTACATCACATCCTTGATGATCCATTCAAAAAACAGCACACAGTTCCCAATGGGAACTTTTTTAATCAACCTGATAGGTTGCTTTGTCATCGGCATGGTTTATGCCATGGCTGCCCGCAACGCCACCACCGGATCCGATATCAAGCTTTTATTGGCAACAGGGTTTTGTGGCGGCTTTACCACCTTTTCAGCCTTTGCATTTGAAAACCTTGAACTGTTCAAATCAGGCATGCACATGACTGCCTTAATGTATGTCATCCTATCTGTAACCCTTGGCATCCTGGCGGTTGTTCTTGGTGCATCCCTGATCAAATAAAATGGAATCCAAAAAATCGATAATGGAAACAATCATATACCTGGTCCTGATCGGACTGGCTGCTGGTTTTATGGGTGGAATGGTTGGTATTGGCGGCGGTGTCATCATTGTTCCAGCACTGGTGCTGCTGTTGGGGCTCAGCCAACACCAGTCTCAGGGCATTTCCCTGGCCATGTTGCTGTTCCCAGTGGGCGTGCTTGGTGTCATCAACTATTACAAAAAGGGTTATGTAGATTTCAAATATGCAGGATTGCTGGCTGTTGGTTTTTTAGTCGGCAGCTATTTGGGCAGTAAATTTTCACTCAGCCTGCCGCAAGACACCGTGAAAAAAGTATTTGCCGTAGTGATGATCCTGCTTGCGCTAAAACTTCTTTTCTCAGGAAAAAAATAATATGCAATCCCTTCATTTTTGCATCTCCATACCAACGCAACAATGAAGATCTGATGCATTCCCATAATTCTTATACTGACAGCGAGCTGTTGCAGCATTTCAGGAAAAATGCAGACAGCAAATGGCTGGGATGGTTGTTTGAGCGCTACAGCCTACTGGTGTTTGGCGTTTGCATGAAATACCTTCGCAATGCAACAGACGCACAGGATGCCACCCAGCATGTATTTGAGAAGGCATTGGGCGAGGTGGGTAAATACGAGATTCCATATTTCAAAAGCTGGATCTACAGTGTAGCCAAAAACCATTGTCTGATGCAGCTGCGAAGCAGGTCCTCAAAACCTGGGACCACAGATGAGCTGCCTGATGAAACCAGTGCAGACTTACTGACTGACCAGGAACTGAAGATGAAGGAATTGTGGATGGAAAAGCAATCCGTTCATCTCAATGAAGCATTGAATGAGCTCAGCCAGGAACAAAAGACCTGTGTTCAAATGTTTTACCTGGAGAAATTATCCTACCATGACATTGAAACAAAAACTGGCTTTTCATTTCAACAGGTAAAAAGCCATATCCAAAATG
>JAJTFY010000029.1 GCA_021299175.1 Chitinophagaceae bacterium | reverse complement strand
CCAAATGAACATGATTGGGCCAAACAACTTGCCGATAGAAGCCGTACCAAATTGCTGCATGAAAAAAAGAAAGGCCAGTATGCCCAGAACAATATAAACAATCTGCATCTCAGTGCTTGCGGCAAACCTGGGCAGCTGTGCCAAACCCTCGATAGCTGAAGTTACGGCGATGGGGGGAGTAATGATACCCTCAGACAGCAATGCAGCACCGCCAACCATTGCCGGAACAACCAGCCACTTTTTCCGCCGGCGGACAAGGGTGTAAAGCGAAAAAATCCCTCCCTCACCCCTGTTGTCGGCCTGAAGGGTCAAAATGACGTATTTCACCGTTGTCTGCAATGTCAGCGTCCAGATTATACAGGAGATTCCTCCCAATATCAGGTCTTCACTGATAACACGTCCATTGATGATTGCACTGAAAACGTAAAGAGGGGATGTTCCGATGTCTCCGTAAATGATCCCCAGGGCGATCAGTAACCCCGCGCCGGTTACCTTGTTAAGCTGTTTACTCACTAGAAAAAGATGTGATGATTGCCATATGGCATTTCAAAGGTATAGCGAATATTTGTTTCTTTTAACAAAGGTTGACCTAATTTTATACTGAAAGCAATTACAATGAAACATATCACCATATTCCTCCTCACCTGCCTGATCTACCTGGGATCCTTTGCACAGCAGATTGATTATTCCGAAGTTGACAAAGACGATTACCGGGAAATGAATTTTGAAATCATTGGCAAGATGGGAAACAACATCAATGTTTATAAGAATTTCAAAAATCGCCATGACATCTCGGTGTATGATCTTGAGATGAAGCTCAAAAACAGGGTGAACCTTGGATTTCTTCCAGAGCGCGTAATCAATGTTGATTTCATCGCCTATAGTGATTTTGCCTACATGATCTACCAGTACCAGAAGCGGAATGTCATGTATTGTTCCATGGTTAAGATTAACCCAGATGGCAAGCTCTTGACAGATCCCGTCAATATCGATACCTCCCAAATGATGGGCCTGATGGACAACAAGGTTTACTCCATGATCAGCAGCGACGACAAGAAACAGATTGTCATTTTCAAAATCAAGCGGCCGAATGAAAAAAGTTACCTGATTACCTCACTTCTCTTTGACAACAAGATGCAACTCAAAAAGAAAAGCAATTTTGGACTCAGAGCAAATGACCGTGAAGGATCTTTTACCGATTTTCTGGTGGACAATGATGGAGATTTCATCTTCGGGAGAAGTGCCAGAACCGGTGGCCGGGAATACATCAATAAAATCGACCTGGTTTTCAAGCGTGCACTCAGTGATACCATCAAGATCATGCCTGTAGTGCTCAAGGAAAAAACTCTTGATGAGGTGAAATTGAAGTTCGACAACTTCAACAAAAGAATCATCCTGACCTCTTTCTTTTACAAACAAAAACGGGGGAATATTGATGGATTGTATTCGCTTGTTTGGGACAAGAAAACTGAGTCTGTGGCTTCTGAAACGGATTTTCTTTTCAACGACACCCTCAGGATGGATGCCAAAAGCGAAACCGGGGCCATGAAAACCGCATTCAATGACCATTTCATCCGTCATGTGATCCCTGTGCAGGACGGAGGCTATGCAGTGGTTTCTGAACTGTATTATTCCTCTTCCAAAAACAGCGCCTGGAACAGGTACGACTACCTTTATGGCAATGGCTTTTACTCCCCTTTTGACATGTGGTATTCATCCCCCATGAGCAGGATGTACAACTATGGTTTTTATGATCCCTTCAACAGGTTCGGTCAACAGAACAATTATGTCCGGCATGTGTCGGAAAACATCATGGTCTTCTTTTTCAATGCCGATGGCAAGTTGCGTTGGAGCAATACCATCAGAAAAAACCAATACGACGATAACTCAGATTCTTTTATCTCCTACCAGCTTTTCAATACAGGAAATGACCTGCGCTTTCTATTCAACCAGAAAGAAAAACGAGAGCTCTTGCTGAACTCTGCCACCATTGATGCAGAAGGAAAAATAAAGCGACAACCTACATTGAAGAACCTCAATAGGGATTATGAATTCATGCCCAAATTTGGAAAACAGGTTGGTCTCAGACAAATTATCATGCCCTGCATGTACAAGAACTATATTTGCTTTGCAAAGCTCGAATTTTGATCAAAGAACGTGATAGGAATTTTCAAGAACAATAACCCCCTTGCGCTGCTGTTGCTGGTTTTGCTGGCTTTCCTACCGGGAATGACCGGTGACATCTTCTTGAGTGCGACAGTGCCCACTGGTGCTACGCCCATTTTCAACAAATTGTCTGCATACCTTTCTTTTCTGGATGGATCTAACGGCATCCTGGGAAAAATCATCTATGCCTCTCTTTTGATTGCGGAGGCTTTGTTGCTTAACAAGATCATCTCCGATCACAAGCTCATGGAAAGAGCCGGCTTTATACCAGCCATGTCTTTTTTGGTCTTCAACGCCATACTGCCTTTCCATACAAGTCCTTTATCCCTGATGCTGAATGGAGTCATCTTACTGTTGCTGAAATTGTTGATTGTAATATACAAACAAAACAATGCCAACAACCAGCTCTTGCTGACAGGCTTTGTTGTTGGATGTCTGGTATCCATGAATGTCCATTTTCTGATTCTTTATCTCTGGATCAGTATTTCTGTCATGATCATGCGGCCGGCTTCATTAAGGGAGTGGCTGCTCGCGTCTACCGGATTTATCCTTCCCTTTTATTTTCTCGCATCCGGATTGTACCTACTAGACAAACTGAATCCTTCCATGATTTTCCCAGGATTTTCATTTGGCTTCAAACTTCCGGAACTGAGCCCTATGGCATGGACCAAGACATGTCTATTCTTGATTTTGCCTTGGATAGGACTGTTTTCATACAACCGACAAATTGGAAAAATGATGATACAAGCCAGAAAAACATACCTCATCCTAATGATCCTAGTTCTGGCCATCCTTGTGATTTGCATATTCTCCATCCAGGATATTACAATATCATTGAACTTGATGCTTGTTCCTTCGGCAGTGCTGTTTGCGCCATTTTTTCTTTCCTTCAAAAGAGATTTTATCCCCAATTTGATCTCGACTGCACTGATTATTCTTGCATTGCTGCGTTAAAATTCAAACTGCAGGAAACACATTGGTGGAAAGGTCATAAATTTGTACAAAATGTAATCCAATGAAATTTGGTGTTGTTGTATTTCCTGGATCCAATTGCGACCGTGACATGATGGGGGCCTTGAGGGACGACCTTGGTCAGGAAGTAGTTGAGCTATGGCACAAAGACGATGATCTTTCTGCGTTTTCAACCGACGATTGCATCGTATTGCCAGGAGGATTCTCCTACGGAGACTACCTTCGCTGCGGCGCAATTGCCCGGTTCAGCCCGATGATGCAACAGACCATTGCTTTTGCCCAACGTGGCGGAAAAGTGCTGGGTGTTTGCAATGGATTTCAGATCCTTTGCGAATCTGGCCTGCTTCCAGGGGTTTTGCTTAAAAATGCCAACCAGCAATTCATTTGCAAAAATGTTCATATCATCGGGAAGGAAAACAAGGCTTTAAAAATCCCCATCGCCCATGGCGAGGGGCGTTTTCAAGCAGATGAAGCAACGCTCAAGCGTGTTATTGACAATGATCAAATAATTTACCGATATTGCGATAAAAATGGGAACATCAGTCCCGAAGCCAACCCGAACGGCACCCTCCAAAACATAGCAGGAATTTGCAATGAGCAGAGGAATGTATTTGGCATGATGCCACACCCCGAAAGGGCCTGCTCATCCAAAATTGGCAACACGGATGGAATCAGTGTTTTCAATACTTTGCTCCTTCAGCATGTCAAGGATGCAGTAATCGCTTAAACCATTTCAGATGAAAAAATATTTTTCCTTCTTATCCATTATTTTCTTTTCCCTTTCAATTTCAGGTTTTGCCCAAATGGGATCTGCAAAACAGGTGAGCTGGGTGTTTGCATCCAAAAAAGTTGGTGACAAACGCTATGAAGTGAAGATGACTGCAACAATTTCCGGCAATTATCACCTCTATGCCCAGGTTGCCGGAGTGGAAGGCCCAGTTCCAACCACCATCACCTTCAATCCCAACCCCCTGTTGACCACAGAGGGTACGCCATTGGAGCAAGGCAAGAAAATCACCAAAATGGAAGAAGCCTGGGATGGCAAAGTGAACTTTTATGAAAAGACAGTAACCTTTGTACAGGTGGTGACTGCAAAAACAAAAGCAAAAACAAGCCTCAATGGCAAAATAGAATTCATGGTATGTAACGATGAGCTTTGCCTACCCCCAGCAGAGGTTCCTTTCAAGATAGCTATTGGCGGTTAGAAATATATTTTTATGAAAAAAACTCTCCTCCTGGGGTTGCTGTTGTCCCTGTTTTTTGTTCAGTTTTCAACAGCCCAGGAAACCATTCAAGCCATTGAATGGAAAGCCATTTCCAAAAAGACCGCCAATAATAAATATCAGCTGATTTTCTCTGCTGAAAACAAAAACAACTGGGAAATCTATGCCCCGGATGCCAATTTTGACGGCATCCCCTCTGGAGGATTGGTATTGCCAGATTCTGCTATCACTACTTTGCAAGCATTGAAAGCTTCCTCAAAAGGTGAGACTGTAAAAAGCATGATCTTTGAAGGTCAGTCCTATGAAGTATTCAAACAAAATGCTGAATTTGTTGCTGAAATTGAATTCCCAACTGCTGTACCTGCTACCCTTCAGGTAACATTGAACTATTCTTATGGAAAGAATGATTCTTTTTTTCCAGGTGAATCAGTATCATTTGAGATTGCATTGGAGGGCGGCACTGCGGCCAAAACCAGGATCCTGATTCCTGGGCTAGACACGAATAAACCCCTACAGGACTGTGGTACTCCCTCTTCAAAAGAGGAAAGCAGTCTGCTTTCTATTTTTCTTTTGGGATTGTTGGGAGGACTTTTTGCCTTGCTAACTCCCTGCGTTTTCCCGATGGTCCCCCTTACGGTATCCTACTTCACCAAACATGGTGGAGACAAAAAAAAGGGTAAACGCCTGGCCGTTGTTTACGGCTTGTTCATCTTCCTGATCTATGTATCCTTCAGCATTCCATTTCACCTTATTGGAAATGTGAACCCGGCCATATATAACGACATTGCCACAAATGTTTACCTGAACACGGCTTTTTTTGCCATCTTCATCTTTTTTGCCATTTCATTCTTCGGCTATTTTGAAATCACCCTACCTGGCAACCTTGCCAATTCTGCCAATGCAAAACAAGGCTCCGGTCTTGCGGGTGTATTCTTCATGGCATTGACACTGGCCATCGTATCATTCTCCTGTACCGGTCCAATCCTGGGAACACTGCTGGTGGGCACTGCAACGCAGGGCGCATGGCCATTGACCGCAGGTTTGGCTGGATTTGGCATTGCACTGGGTCTTCCTTTTGCCCTTTTTGCGCTTTTCCCCCAATGGTTGAATACCTTGCCCAAGAGTGGCAGCTGGTTGAATACCGTAAAAGTTGTGCTGGGCTTCATCGAACTTGCATTGGCCTTGAAATTCCTTTCCAATGCTGACCTCGTGGCCCATTGGTCTATCATCAAAAGAGAGATTTTCTTTGGCATTTGGATCCTTATTTTCCTTTCCCTTTTTGCCTATCTTATAGGATGGATCAGGTTCCCACACGACAGCAAAGGAGAAAAAATTTCCATTGCCAGAAAATTATTTGCATTTGCTGTTTTGGCGTTTACCTTGTACATAGCCCCAGGAGTAACCAATACAAAATGGGCCAATATCAGCCTGGTCAGTGGATTTCCGCCACCTGTTTGCTACAGTGTCTACCAAGAACCCATCAACTGTGACGAACCACTGAAAGACTATGATGAAGCGTTGGCCCTAGCCAAAAAACAAAACAAGCCTTTGTTGATTGATTTCACAGGATGGGCCTGTGTGAATTGCAGGAAGATGGAGGAAAATGTATGGACAAAAGCTGAAGTACAGGAATTGATGGAAAAATACATCCTGGTTTCATTGTATGTGGATGATAAAGAAGTTCTCCCCGCCAATCAGCAAATGGTCTACACCACAAAAACAGGCGCTACTGTAAATATCAAAACAGTTGGCAACAAATGGAGTTTATTCCAGACAGAAAATTTTAATGCTACCTCGCAGCCCTGGTATGTGGCCATTTCACCGGATGAAAAATTACTGACCTCCCCTGTAGGCTATACCCCTGATGCATCAGCCTATGCCAGCTGGCTGAAATGTGGGCTGGATGCTTTCTCCAATGCTACAAAATAAGAGAGGGACCGAAAACGGTCCCTCGTACTGCTTATGAGAAAAACTATATTTAGAGCGCAACCTGGTGCTCCACCATTAATTTTCTGAGATTGATCAACCCGTAACGCATTCTTCCAAGTGCTGTATTGATGCTGCAATTGGTCTTGTCAGCAATTTCCTTGAAGCTGAGGTTGGCGAAATGCCTGAGGACTATCACTTCCCTTTGGTCTTGTGGAAGCATGTCGAGCATTTGGCGGACACGCTCATGGCTTTGGCTCCTCATGATGACACCCTCAGCGCCTTCTTCAGACAGGTTGAGGTTCTCAAAAATATCATGTTCATCGTTGCTGTGTACAATGGGAGTTCTCTTCACTTTCCTGAAATGATCCACACAGAGGTTGTGTGCAATCCTCAAAGCCCAAGGAAGGAATTTGCCTTCATCGGTATAACTGCCAGAACGTAGGGTATCAATGATCTTGATAAAAACTTCCTGGAAGATATCTTCAGCCAGGCTCCTGTCTTTGACAAGAATGACGATGGAAGTGAAGATTCTGTCCTTGTGCTTTTTGATCAACTCTTCCAGTGCGATGGAATCGCCGTTAACAAAAAGCTGAATCAGTTGTTGGTCTGTGAGGTTGATAGAGGATCTCATGGAATGGTTTTTATTTGCTTGGTACTGGTTTCATGATACCTATCGTTGATATCATACGTCAAAGCTAAAATTATCTGACGGCCATCAAAATTTTGAGTGATCTAATTTTAGCAATTACGTATTTACTTGTAAGCAATATAAGCGTATAAATGTCAAAGCCCTGTTAATGGCGGGGAAAAGTACTCGACCAATTGAAGCAACTTTAATTTTATATTTGTAATTCATTATGCCAAAACCCGCAACAGCAAAGGAAAAGAAGAGGACAGGAAAAACAATTGTGCCCAGCGACTCGATTCATATCCAGGGAGCACGCATGCACAATCTACGGAACGTATACGTAGAAATACCTAGGAATAAGCTCATTGTGGTTACTGGTGTTTCCGGCTCCGGGAAGTCGTCCCTGACCATTGACACCCTTTTTGCAGAAGGCCAAAGAAGATATGCAGAAAGCCTGAGCGCTTATGCTAGGCAATTCATGATGCGGATGGACAAGCCGGATGTTGATCATATTGCCGGCCTATGCCCTGCTGTTGCCATTGAACAAAAAGTAATCACCAGAACACCTCGTTCCACAGTGGGCAGCATGACAGAGATCTATGATTACCTGCGGCTGCTGTTTGCCAGGGTTGGAAAAACCTTTTCACCCATCTCCGGCAATGAAGTCAAAAAAGATGATGTACGGGATGTGCTGGATTTCATCAAAAAATGCAAAGCTGGTGACAAGCTTTATTTGCTTTCACCATTTCCTTTGGGGAGTAAGAGAAACCCAGCAGAGGAATTGGGGATCTTGATGCAGAAAGGATTTTCAAGGCTTTTTGACAACAGTGCTGGGGAGATCCTGCAATTGGAGGAATTGGTGGAAGAAAAAAAATGGAAGCCTACCCGGGAAACCTATTTGTTGATTGACCGTTTCGTGGCCAAGGATTTTGATGAGGATGAAGAGAACAGGATCCTGGACTCCTTGTCTCTGGCCTTTTATGAAGGTGAGGGTGCACTTTACATCAAAAAAAATGACAAGGACCCGCATCGTTTTTCCAATCTTTTTGAATTGGATGGAATGCGTTTTGAAGAACCGGTTCCCAATCTTTTTTCCTTTAACAATCCTTACGGCGCCTGCCCGCTTTGCGAAGGCTATTCCCAGATCCTGGGGATTGACCCTGACCTCGTTATTCCTGATCACCGTTTGAGCGTTTTTGATGGTGCTGTGGCCCCCTGGAAGGGAGAGAAGATGAACTGGTGGAGAGAACAGTTCATCAAAGCAGCCAAGCAATTCGACTTTCCTGTGCACCGGCCCTATGCAGACCTCACCCAGGCAGAGAAAGACCTTTTGTGGAAGGGCAGCAAACCCGCCCTGGGCATCAACCAGTTTTTTAAGGAAGTAGAAGAAAATCTTTATAAAGTTCAGTTCAGGGTTTTGCTTTCAAGATACCGCGGCAGAACCTTGTGTACTTCTTGTGACGGATACCGCCTGCGAAAAGATGCATTGTATGTAAAAATCAGCAACAGGCATATCGGTGAACTCTGCAGAATGCCTGTCAGAGACCTGGCCAGTTGGTTCAAGGATCTCAAGCTTTCTGCTTACCAGGAAACCATTGCCAAAAGAATATTGATTGAAATCAACCAGCGCCTTGACACCATGCTGGATGTTGGATTGGGATATCTCTCCCTCGACAGATTGGCCAACAGCCTCAGTGGTGGAGAAAGCCAGCGCATTCAACTAACACGATGCCTGGGAAGCAACCTCACCAATTCACTGTACATCCTGGATGAACCATCCATAGGATTGCACAGCCGGGATACAGCGCGCCTGATCAAAGTGTTGAAGAACCTCCGCGACCTGGACAATACCGTTGTGGTGGTAGAGCATGATGAACTGATGATGCGAGAAGCCGATCACATCATTGATATGGGCCCGCTGGCCAGTCATCAGGGAGGAGAAGTGGTGGCTGAAGGCAACTACCAGCAACTGATCAAGTCTACAAAAAGCCTGACTGCTGCGTATCTCAAGGGAGACATGTCCATTGAGGTTCCTGAAAAAATTCGTCCCTGGAAAAATTATATCAGGATTGAAGATGCACATGAAAACAACCTCAAACACATTGATGTGGATTTCCCGCTGGGTATCTTCACAGTTGTGAGTGGCGTGAGCGGAAGCGGTAAAACAACATTGGTAAAAAGGATCCTATTTCCAGCCATGGAAAAAAACATCTGTGGTATATCAGACCGACCAGGTGCACACAAACAAATCTCAGGCAACCCAGACCTGATCAAGCAGGTAGAGATGATCGATCAAAACCCCATTGGCAAATCATCGCGCAGCAACCCTGTTACCTACATCAAGGCCTGGGATGGTGTCAGGGACCTATATTCCTCACAGCCGCTGAGTAAAATCAGGGGGTATCTTCCCAAGCATTTTTCCTTCAATGTTGATGGAGGACGTTGCGATGCCTGCAAAGGCGAGGGTGAACAAACCGTTGAAATGCAGTTCTTGGCTGATGTTCACTTGACCTGTGAAAGTTGTGGAGGAAAAAAGTTCAAGGAAGAGGTGCTTGAGGTACAATACAGGGGAAAAAATATATTCGATGTCCTTGAATTGAGTGTAGACGAAGCGATAGCATTTTTCACAGATGAAAAAGAGATTTCAGGAAAATTGAAACCCCTTTCAGATGTGGGGCTGGGCTATGTCAAACTAGGGCAATCCAGCGGAACGCTTTCCGGTGGAGAGGCACAGCGGGTAAAGCTGGCAAGCTTTCTTGGAAGGGGCAAAGGGCATCAGGATAAAATCATGTTCATTTTTGACGAACCCACCACTGGTCTTCATTTTCATGACATCAAAAAACTATTGACCTCTTTCAATGCCCTGGTAAACCAGGGCCATACCATCATCGTGATTGAACACAATACCGATGTGATCAAGGCTGCAGATTGGGCCATTGAATTGGGGCCAGAAGCAGGAGATGAAGGAGGAACCCTTGTCTATGCAGGACCTCCTGCAGGACTTAAAAAATGCAAGCAAAGCAGGACTGCTCCTTTTCTTTAATCCCCTCCTGGACAGGAGGGGTGCCGAGACAGATGAACGAAGTGAATCGGCTCGGCGGGGTGGTGGAATCTTCAAAACTTAACAAAGTTTTTTTGTAATTTAACGGTACAGTTAACCTAAACAACTAATCATGATCAGTTCTAGAAGAAGTTTTATTCGCAACAGTGCATTGGCAGCAGCGGGCGTTTCATTGTTCCACCAAAATATTTTTGCAGCTGCAAAAAAAGGTGAGCTCACCGGTATCCAACTCTACTCTGTAAGAGCAGACATGAAAGCGGACCCCCTGGGTACTTTGAAACAACTCTCTGACATGGGATACAGGCATGTTGAGCATGCCAACTATGCCAACAGGAAATTCTATGGATGGAGTGTATCTGAGTTCAGGAAAATATTGAACGGCTTTGGAATGAGCATGCCCAGCGGCCATACCGTTTTGGATGCCAAGCACTGGGATGCTTCAAAAAAAGACTTCACCACAGAATGGAAATACACCGTAGAAGATGCCGCTGCAATGGGTCAGTCATTTGTGATCAGCCCATGGCTGGAGGCAAGCAAGAGAAAATCCATGAGTGACTTGAAATCATTCATGGAAATATTCAACCGCTCTGGCGAGCTCTGCAAAAAATTCGGCATGAAATTCGGTTACCACAACCACGATTTTGAATTCAATGAAAAAGTGGAGGGCAAGGTACTTTTCGACATCATTCTTGCAGAGACTGATCCCAATTTGGTGATGCAACAACTGGACATCGGCAACATGCTCAACGGAGGAGCAAAGGCCCTTGAGGTCATGCAACAATATCCCGGCAGGTTTGAATCCATGCATGTAAAAGATGAGATCAAGGCGACGGAAGGGCATGAGCCATTTGAGTCCACCATTCTTGGAAATGGCGTGGTTCCCGTCAAATCCATCATTGATCTTGGCAGGGCATCCGGAACAAAACATTTTATCATTGAACAGGAATCCTATCAAGGTAAAACCCCAATAGCATGTGCAGAAGAGGACATCAAGATCATGAAAAAATGGGGATATAAATAACAGTGAAAACCAGGCAAATCGCCTGGTTTTTTATTTTTCGAAAGGTTTTTACAATATTGAAGCAGGGGTTGGAATAATTCATCATGCATTGGCTTATCATCGTTCACAATGGAACTGAAAACAATCAAAGCCAGCATCCTGAAAAAGATCAAACATGGTTTTGGCCCAGGATTGGTGACCGGGGCCAGTGATGACGATCCTTCTGGTATTGCTACATATTCACAGGCCGGTGCCATGTTCGGATTGGCTGCACTGTGGACGGCAGTATTTACGTTTCCCCTCATGGCCGCTTTGCAAGAAATGTGTGCAAGGATTGGACTAATTACCAACAAAGGCCTGATAGGTACGATCAAAATGTTCTATCCCAAATGGCTTGTACTGTTGATTGTTGGCGTGAGTTTCACCGCCATTATTTTAAACATCAGTGCAGACCTTGCCGGAATGGGGGCAGTCTCCAACATGCTATTCCCCGCTGTACCTGCACCATTTTTCAGCATTGGTTTTGGGGCGATCCTCTCCTACGCCATTGTGGTATTGCCTTATGCCAAGATTTCACTGTATCTCAAATGGCTTTGCCTTTCACTGCTCTGTTACATCATTGTTCCATTTCTCACAACACAAGACTGGAAAGCCATAGGGAGGGCGGCATTTGTTCCGGAAATGATCTGGAGCAGGGAGTATCTGTTGATCATCATTGGCATACTGGGAACCACCATCTCTCCCTATCTTTTTTTCTGGCAAACATCCATGGAAGTAGAAGAGGTGGAAGAAAGAAAATTGGTGGTAGACAAAAGGATCATCCATGGAATGCAAAAAGACATCAAGTTGGGTATATTTTTTTCCAACCTGGTCTTCTTTTTCATCATTCTTTCAACAGGCACGGTATTGCATGATACAGATCTTGCAGCAATCGAAACAGTAGACCAGGCAGCCCTTGCACTCAAACCGTTGGCGGGCGACCTGGCCTATCTGCTTTTTGCCACTGGCGTGATTGGTACCGGATTACTGGCCATTCCAGTACTGGCTGGATCTTTGTCTTACATGGTGAGTGAAACGATGAGTTGGAATGAAGGTCTGAATAAAAAATTCCATGAAGCCAAGGGATTTTATTTTGTGATGGTGATTTCAATCCTTGTAGCCGTATGTATCAACTTCATCGGGATTTCTCCTGTCAGGGCATTGGTGATTACCGCAATCATCTATGGGCTGACGGCACCTTTGTTGATCTTCGTGATCTTACTGGTAAGCAATAACAAAAAAATCATGGGTGATTATACCAATAAACCCTGGTCGAATATTTTTGGGGTTGCAGCATTCTTGCTCATGGTTGCAGCAGGGATCATGCTCCTGTTTGTTTAGCCCTTTGCCAAATATGTTTTTGGGGGAGATCAATCTCCGCCCATCCAGAGGGCGCCACCAACACTTGCCCTTGAAGCACCTGTTACCGATTGAATGACTGTTTCCTCTTCCCTCCAGCGCAGCACGCCCAACAAGGCCATGATCAGGGCCTCCTTGTATTGTACCGTAGCATGATCGGGAACATCAATTGCCATGGCATAGGGTGAAAGGTGCTGCTCAAGGCGAGAAACAAGATAACCATTCAGGGCTCCTCCACCAGTGACCAATAATTTTTCTCTGGTAGGATCAACCATCCTTTTTTGGCTGATGCGTTCAACCGCAGCAGCCACTTGCGTTGCAACATGTTCAACATAGGTTGCCAATGCATCAGCAGGATCCAAAGCAAATGATTGAATCAACGGAAGGATGACATCCGTTCCAAATTCATTGGCCAATGATTTTGGATAATCCTGCGCGTAAAATTCCTTTGCATTCAACTGATCGAGCAATACTTCGTTGATGCGACCAGCAGCTGCCAGCTGTCCATTCTCGTCAAATTCCTTTCCTACAGTGTTGGCAAGCATGTTCATGACACGGTTGGCGGGGCAAACATCAAATGCGTCATAAAATGCATCGCCATTGAATGATATATTGGCGATTCCTCCAATGTTCAGAAAATAACGGTGTGAGGAAAACAACAGCTTCTCTCCCATGGGAACTATTGGTGCTCCTTGTCCGCCCAGGGCCACATCCAGGGAACGAAGGTCTGACACAACCGGAAGGGCAGTCTTGGCGGCTATTGCAGCTCCTGCTCCGATTTGAATGGAATGTGAGCCAGGGACATGGAATACGGTGTGCCCATGGGACGCAATCAATCCAACCTTGTATTCCAATTGATTGGATTGGATAAAGCGATTGATCTGGTCACCGATATACTGGCCGTACGCAGCATCCAATTTAACAAAATCCACTGCAGGCATTGTTTTTGCCTGGCTTAACTTCAACTGCCAATCAGTTGGATAGGGATAACAATCAGCCTGCACCAAGCTGTACTGCCATTGTCCTCCCAACTCTTCAATTTCAACAAATGCAAGGTCCAATCCATCCAACGAACTGCCACTCATGACCCCAATCACGCGATATAACATAGATTATGTTTAATTTTGTAAGATACCCCGAAATTAAAGTATTGTATGGTCAAAAACTTAAGTGAAAGCCATTCGCTTGTCAGCAACTGGATCAGCGAGTTGAGGGATACCGCAGTTCAGGGTGACAGAATGCGGTTCCGCAGGAATATTGAGCGCATTGGTGAAATCATTGCTTATGAGATCAGCAAGACCCTTCCCTGGGAAGAACAAGATATTACGACACCCTTAGGCATTGCCAAATCAAAAATACTGCAAACACAACCTGTGCTTGGCACCATCCTGAGGGCCGGCTTACCACTGCACCAGGGAATGCTGAACTATTTTGACAAGGCAGACAATGCATTCATTGCCGCTTACAGAAAACATCACGCTGATGGCAGTTTTGAAATAAGCCTCGAATACCTTGCGTGCCCGGTGATTGACAAGCGGGTGATGATCCTCTGCGACCCCATGCTTGCCACTGGAGCATCTCTTGTGAAAACAATTGATTTGCTTAAAAAAGAGGGAACACCTTCAGAAATACATGTCGCCGCGGTGATTGCCTGTACCGAAGGGATTGAATTCCTGAGAAGGCATGAGCCAGCAGTGAAAATATGGTGCGGATCAATTGATGAGGAACTGACCGCAAAGGGATATATCGTGCCGGGTCTCGGTGACGCAGGCGACCTTGCCTTTGGAGAAAAATCCCAATCCTAACCAGTTCTCCTCCAATGAACAAACACGCATTCCGTATCTTTTTCTTCTTTGCCATCATGCTCATGGCATCATCACTGCGTGCGCAAGACCCCCATTTTTCTCAATTTTTTGTTTCACCCCTGACCTTGAATCCTGCTTACACTGGAAAATTCAATGGTACCTATCGTTTCTCAGGAAACTTCAAGAAACAATGGCCAACCGTCAACAATGCCTTCACTACCTCCACAGCAGCCATCGATTTCAGTATCCTTGACAAAAACCTCCCAGACAATGATACATGGGGTGTAGGCCTCATGGCAGTAAACGACCAAACTGGAAACAAGATCCTCAACAATTCATTTTATACCCTGAGTACAGCCTATTCCAAAACCCTTGATGAAGACGGAATGCACCAATTGGCGATTGGCTTTCAGGGAACGTATGCCAGCAAAAGGCTGGATGTCAGAAGGGCTGATTTTGAAGACGAATTGACGGCACTTGGCTTTACCGGGATAACCACTGAAGCATTTGCTACCAGTCCTTTTTCCATCAACTACCTGGACATCAATACAGGCTTCATGTATTCACTGAGCACCAATGGAGACAACAGTTTTTATATCGGTGGCTCTGTATACCATGTCAACAGGCCATCGGAATCTTTCAACGGTGGAAATTATTTGCTCAATACCAGAACCACGCTGCACGGAGGGACCTACTTCCCACTGGGGCAATACGCATTTTTTCATGCCAGCATCATGCACCAGGTACAGGGAGCAGCAAAAGAAACCATTGCAGGAGGGGCTTTTTCTTATACCCTGGGAGGAAGTGCTGAGAACCCTTTTGAAATCTACGCTGGCGCTTGGTACAGGTTGGGCGATGCCTTGATTCCTTACATGGGAATTGAAGTAAACCATTTCAGAATCGGCGTTTCTTATGACATCAATACTTCCACACTAAGGCCTGCATCTTTTTCCAGGGGAGGAACAGAACTATCCATCATTTACATCAACCCATTCAGCGATCCGCTGAAACGAAAAATCAATTGCCCAAAATTCTAGGTCTTCATTTTAAGATGGTCATCACCAATGGTACAAGGAAATAGCTGACCAGCACAATCAACAGGATGCTGATCAGGTTCATGACAAAACCAGCCTTGATCATTTCCTTTAATTTGATGTGCCCGCTAGAAAAAACAATGGCATTGGGAGGAGTGCCCATGGGCATCATGGAGGCGCAACTTGCAGCAAGGGTCATGGGAATGCCCAACATGAAAGGATTGACGCCCACTGCTTCTGCAATGCCTGTTACAACCGGAGCAAAGACAATTACCTGCGCAACATTGCTCATGACCTCACTGATGAAAATAGAAAGAAAGGCAATGGCCAGGATCAGGAGAACCAATGAGCTTCCTGAAAAACCAGCCAACCATTTTCCCAGCATGCCAATCAGGCCGGCCTTTTCCAAAGCAGTTGCGAGTGTGATGCCTCCGCCAAACAGCAAGAGAATCCCCCAAGCCATTTTTGACGTATCGGCCCAGACCAAAAGCTTGTCATCGGATTCTTTTCCATGGCCGGAAGGAACAATGAACATCAGCAAAGCACCAAATACGGCAATCATGTTATCATCCAGTTTAACAATTCCCCATTGATTGATCAGATCGCGGGTGATCCAAAGTGTTGCCGTCAGCAAGAAAATGCCCATCACCCTTTTTTCCGGGATACTCATTGGGCCTAAATCTTTCAAATCATTTTTGATCAGGGCATGCATTTCCGTATCTGCATTGATCTTGTTGGGAAACATTTTCACCAGCACCAAATAGAGGGAAAACAAGAGCAGTATGGCTACTGGTGTAGCAACAAACATCCATCCAAAAAAGGAAATATCATAGCCAAATTTTTTGCTGATGAAAGAGGAATAAGCAACATTGGGTGGCGTACCAATGATGGTGGCGATTCCACCAAAATTAGATGCATAGGCAATCGCAAGCATGATACAGAGCGCGAAATTGCGCAGGTTGGGATTATGGTCATTTTTTGCATACACCACAGCAATGACAGATGCGGCAATCGGGTACATCATCATGGTGGTAGCCGTATTGCTGAGCCACATGCTGATGAAGCCAGTGGCAAGAATAAAACCCAAAATAATCCTGTTTCCGCCTGTTCCTGTGAACTGTACAATGGAGAGGGCAATGCGCTTGTGGAGATTCCATTTTTCAATACCCAAGCCAATCATGAATCCTCCCATGAACAGAAAAATCACTTCATTGGCATAGGGTGCCGCTGTTTCACTGATTTTGGAGATGCCCAATAAAGGGAAAAGCACCAGCGGAATAATGGATACTGCCGGCATTGGAATGGCCTCGGTTATCCACCATGTAATCATCAGAACAGCAGTTGCCAATACCCGGTTGGCAATGTGATCAAGGGAGAATGGATTGATGAAAAGTACCAACAAAAACAAAGCCGGACCACTGAGCAGTACCAGAAAAGATTTGGAAAGTAAGACCGGTTTATTCATGAAAGCTGCGTTTGCATGAAGATAGTCCATTATTGAAAAGTTCGTTACAGCAGTGGTGAAGGACAACCCCATTCATTTGACTTTAAATGTGTATTTTGCCATACCTCAGGAAATGCTCAAAGAAATCGTCATATCCATTCAGTCCTATTTCAGGGCCCATGCGTTCATCAGAACACATAGGCTATGGAAATGGATCATCATTCCAGGCATTTGCTATGCGATCCTGTTTGGCATCAGCATGTACTTTTTCTCCAAATCTGCCAACGCTGCCATTGAATGGCTGACAAAAGAAACCGGACTGCAGGTTTGGCTGACCCGCCTCCAAGACAGCTGGATTGGCTTTCTGTTTACTGTTGGCGGAATCATGCTCTGGCTGATCCTGATGCTGTTGTATTTCTCACTGTTCAAATACATTTGGTTGAAGCCAATACCTGTCTGATGTAGTCAGGGGAATAAAAATGGCCGTCAGGAATACGCTTTGGCAAACAGTCTACATCATTTCCATCATTTTCCTTTCCCTTCTTCCTTTCATTGGCTGGGCAACACCCGTGCTGGCCATTCTTATCGAATGCTATTATTACGGCTTCTCCATGTTGGATTATTCCTGTGAAAGAAACAAACTCAGTGCTGCCAAAAGCATCGACTTTATTGGACAACACAAAGGATTGGCCATTGGCAATGGGATCATTTTTTACATGATGCATTGCATTATCATTGTGGGATGGATTTTTGCGCCAGCATATGCTGTCATCGCAGCAACCATCAGCATGCACGAAATCAAAGAAAAACAATCTTTTGCCTGAGGACAATACCATGAGTGGAAAAATAATGCTGATACCCATTGGACTGGCCGAAGATGGCTATGATGCGCTCCCTGCCTCAGTTTCAGCAGCCATTAATGCCTGTGAAATATTTTTTGCCGAGAACACAAGAACAGCAAGAAGGGCCTTCAAAAAAATCGACAAATCTTTCAATATTGATGCCAGGATATGGCATGAAACAGGACAGGCAGAGGAAGAAAAAATTGAAGCCTTCAAGGCCCATTTGAAAGAAAACAAAACGATTGGGATTGTCAGTGAATCGGGTTGCCCCGGCATTGCAGATCCCGGACAAAAACTGGTAGCCGTTGCCCATGAGATGGGTGCGTTGGTCAAGCCCCTCAGTGGCCCCAGCTCCATCCTATTGGCACTGATGGCCAGCGGAATGAATGGACAGTATTTTACTTTCAACGGATATTTGCCCATCAATCCATCAGAACGTGAAAAAAAGATAAAAGCCCTGGAGAAAAAAGCTGTCAGCGAAAACTGCACACAACTTTTCATTGAAACGCCTTACCGAAACAACCAAATGCTTCAATCCTTGTTGCAGGCACTCAACGAAAACACAAAGCTTTGTGTTGCCTATCACCTGACTTCCGCAGACGAATGGGTCATGACCAAAACCATTGGGGCCTGGAAGAAAAGCAAGACGGAACTTCCCAAAGAACCAGCGATGTTCATCATAGGCAGCTGATCTCCGTTAGAGTCCATACTGGCTGACAAGGTAGACCATGGCAGCCATGACAACTGTTCCCAAATTCAACTCCCTTTCACTGACTGCTTCAAAAACATCTGTTTTGGCGTGGTGAAGGTCCATGTAGCGCTGTGAGTCAGGGTTCAATCCAATCAGGGCAGTGCCCAAAGGACGAAGTGGACCAATGTCTGCACCACCTCCACCTTCATTGAATTCAAGTGCTCCGTAAGGGTGAAACAATGGCTTCCAGGACATGATCCTTTCCTTCTGCCTGGCATCCGCAGTAAAGGAAAATCCCCTTGGTGTAAAACCTCCAGCATCACTTTCCATGGCCATGATGAATTTCTTGTTTTCTGTTTTTGCCACCTCACTATATTTTGTGGCTCCCCTTAAACCGTTCTCTTCGTTCATGAACATGACTGCACGGATGGTTCGCTTGGGTTGGATACCAAGCGCTTTCATGGCACGGATGATCTCAATGCTTTGCATGCATCCAGTGCCATCATCGTGTGCACCTTCGGCAAGATCCCAGCTGTCAATGTGTCCGCCAACCGTGATCACTTCAGAAGCGTAATCAGATCCCCTGATCTCACCAATCACGTTGTAAGACAATACATCCTCCAACATTTTACAGTTGGTCTTCAGATAAACCGACCCTACAATGCCTTCTGCGATGGCCTTGCTGAGTGCCACTGCTCCATTCGTGCTGATGGCTACAGCAGGAATCTTTGGCTTTCCCTCATCATACCTGGTGGCACCAGTATGCGGATTGTCATCTAAGACTGGAGAAAGGGTGCGAACAATCACACCTACAGCACCCAAGGCGGCGGCACGTGATGGTCCGGAAGACCTGTAAACTCCAGCATCACCATAAGCAGCAAATGTGCTGATGAACCTTGGATCCATCCGGTAATTGTAAAAAACAATTTTCCCTTTCACTTTGTCTGCTCCCAGCGCATCAAGTTCCTTAAAACTCTTTACTTCAATCACCTGGGCAGAGATGCCGCCCACTGGTGTGCCCACAGCATTTCCAAGGGCAACAATATTGAGTGGCATGATTTGTCCGTTGGTCAGGCTGGCTCTGCCGATTTCTTTTGCTCCCCTCTCCCATCTTGGAACCATGCAGGGTTGAAGGTAAACCGTATCTGCACCAGCTTCCCTGAGCATCCTAGCAGTTTGTTCAACGGCAAGTGCTGCACCGGCAGAACCTGAAAGACGGGGACCTACCTTCTTGCAGAGGAACCTGAGGTTTTCATATGCCTTTCCATTCATGAATACTTCATCAGAAATCCTTTTGATCATCAGGGAATCCTGATTTTGCTGGGCAAAAATGCTGACACAACTCATCAAAAGCATCATGAACAAGCCTACAACTCTTCTCATGCGGGGTAAATTTTTATGAGTCCTAAACTAGTCAATTTTTCCAGTATTTCCGATGAACTGCAGGCCTATTGAACTTTATATGTCCTACTTTCGTTTATTCTAAAACCTGATCATGAACATTGGCATTGTTTGTTACCCAACATTTGGAGGAAGTGGCGTGCTGGCAACAGAGTTGGGCAAAGCATTGGCAGACAAAGGGCATATTGTTCATTTTATCACCTACCAGCAACCGGTCAGGTTGACGGGGTTCAGTGCCAACATATTTTTTCATGAAGTTAGGGTACCCGCCTACCCATTGTTTGATTTCCCGCCCTACGAAACTGCCCTTGCCAGTACCCTGGTAGATGTGGTAAAGAACAATAACATTGACCTGCTTCACGTGCACTATGCCATTCCCCATGCCTCTGCAGCCTTCATGGCCAAACAAATTCTTGCGGAACAAGGCATCCACGTTCCTTTCATTACCACCCTTCACGGCACTGACATTACCCTGGTAGGCAAAGACAAGACCTATGCCCCAGTGGTTGCTTTTTCCATCAACAAGAGTGATGCCATCACTGCCGTTTCAGACAATCTCCGGGCAGAGACCCATACCAATTTTGATATCCAGAAAGAGATCAGTGTGATCCATAATTTTGTAGACATCAAGCGGTTTTCAAAAACGCCAATGGATGCTTTCAAAAAAGTGATTGCACCCCATGGAGAAAAAATCATATTACATGCTTCCAATTTCAGGAAGGTAAAGCGGATTGCAGATGTCATCTACACGTTCAATAAAATAAACAAAACCATCCCTTCAAAGCTGCTGTTGGTGGGTGATGGACCGGAACGCCCGATGGCAGAAGAACTCTGCAGAGAGTTGGGTATTTTTGAAGATACCCGATTTGTAGGCAAACAACAGGACATGGAGGATATCTATGCCATTGCTGATTTGTTTTTATTGCCCTCAGAATATGAGAGCTTCGGACTTTCTGCCTTGGAGGCCATGGCTGCAGGATCACCTGTAGTTGCCTCAAGGGCTGGAGGAATTCCTGAGGTGATTACCCATGGGGTCAATGGATTCCTCAGCGAAATTGGCGATGTGGAAAGCATGAGCAGGGATTCCATTCTGTTGCTTTCAAACCCCATCATGCTTGATCAATTCAGTAAGGCAGCGAAGATGCAGGCCAAAATTTTTGACATTGAAAACATTGTACCACAATACGAAGCGCTCTACACCAAGGTATTGACCAATGCTAGTGCAGCTCAACCGCAGTAATCCAACGAGGCTATTTGTTTTTCAACCAGATTTCCGGATTGACAAAGCGCATCTCTTCATTGAGCATGAAGAGAATTTCACCATCCCCATCAAAATTTTCTGCCGCTTTTCCTATCGTCTGACCCATGCTTACCTTGGCCCCTTTTGCAACATTTACAGTGGATAGATTAAAGTAAGTGGTAAAATATTTCCCATGTTTGATGGTAACTGTCTGGCTTCCTGCAACGTCATACACTGTTGTAACAACGCCCTCAAATACTGCTTTCACCGGTGCTCCAGACAAGGTCTGAATCGTTATGCCACTGTTGTCTTCATCAATCTTGGTTCCTTCAATGCGCTGCCTTCCGAAACTGGAAGTGATGGTTCCCTTGTCTACAGGCCAGGGAAGATTCCCCCGGTTGTTCTCGAATCCCACAGAGACCTTGGTGACTTCAGGCGTATTTTCAAGGACATTCGCCTTTCTGACAGGTGCGCTAGTGGAAGGAGCGGCTGATGGAGCTTTTTCTGCCGGCTTGGCTGCAGTGCTTGAGGCAAGTTTCCTGGCTTCTTCTTCTGCCTTGCGGCGAGCGGCTTCAATTTCTCTTTTGATAATGGCGGCAATGGAATTCTGGAGACTTCTTTCTACTTTCTTCTTGGCTGTAACTTCCTTCTCAATCTCTTTTTCTCTTGCCTTCAATTTTGAAACAAACTGATTTTTCTCTTTTTGCTCTCCTTCGAGAATTGCCTTTTGCTTGTTCTGCTCTTCCAGTACTTTTCCTTTTTCCTGCTTATTGGCACTCAGCATCTCTATCCTTTCTGACAGTTCTTTCTGGGTCCTGTTGATGTTGACCACTTGTTCATCCCTGTATTTTCTATAACTCTTCAGATAGGTTGCCCTTTTTACTGCATCATTGAAACTGGTTGCCGTAAAAATGAAATTAAGCATATCGTAACTGCTTCTGTTTTTGTAGGAGTATTCAATTGTTTTTGCATACTGCTGCTTCAAGGTATCCAACTGCTTTTGCAACCTGTAAATTTCCCTGTTGTTGCTGAAAATAGTATTGTCAATCAAATCCATTTCATCATTGAGGTTATTGATGACAGCATACCTGCTTTTTAATTTCCTTTCAATGAGTTTGAGCTGTGAAACGCTTGCCTTCTTGTCTTTTGAAATGGCTGTTTGTGCTTCTTGCAATGAAGCAATCTCTTGTTGAATCTCTTTTCTTTTCCGCTCAAGATCTTCCCTTGATTGTGCCAGCCCATCCAATGCAACGAAGAGCAGCAAGATGAAGCCTGTTGTATACAATCCTTTTGCCATGTTGGAAATATTTCTCATCCGCAAATCTTGGTAATTTTTCTTTTATGATATGTTAATTGATGACCTTAAAATTTTTGGGAATACTGAAAGGAAATCCCATGGGCTTTTCAAATTCCACCTGCTTGAAATCAAGTTTGATATCAAGCTTGGTTTTTTCGGACAAGGAAATATTCCTTGTCCCCGCAAACATCCAGGGACCTGCTGCTGCATATTCTCCATAGGCCAGGTTTGCAGTCCTGCTGCGGGTTACATCCACATCATCCAATTTACTGAACAAGAGATTCAGGTCAGTTTTGCTGACTGTGAGGTAATGCTTGAAGGCCTGCCCAATGGTTGACATGGACAATTTTTCTCCCTGATCAGCGTAAGCAATAATCGTTTTATCGAGGTATACCGGATTGCCCACGATGAGGTCTTCAAGGGTATTGTAATCAAAAGGTACTTTTGTTATTTCCTGGAGGTAGAAAAGCGGTTTGCGCTGGATGGTGCGGTTGATCTTGTCCATGATGACGATGCTGTCAGGTGTGATCATGACCCGAAAAGCTTCAATGTTCAATGCAGCAATGATGGAAATCCAGATGGCACTGTCCTTTTTCATGCGAACGAATGCATTGAAATCGAAACGCCTATTCTTGTCATCACTGTACTCCACTTTTACTTTTGAGGAAAATGTGGTGAAGCTGATTTTTTTGCCTTTTATTTTATCCAGGGTAGCCCTTACACTTTTGGCCGAATCTGATTCAGCAGGATTGACCACTACAACAGCACTGTCTTTTTTTGCAATCACTGTCGTGATTTGCTTGGTAGACCTGCAGGCTGCAAAAGCCATCATGAGCACCACTAAAAGCATTCCAATTCTCATGGTCAAATTTTATTGTTTACCGGTATGTCCAAAACCACCTTCATTTCTTTCTGTTGCCTCAATGGATGACACTTCAATCAGCTCAACCATCTCAATTTTTTGAAAAACCATCTGGGCGATCCTGTCACCATTCTCGATTTGTTGGGTTTCTCCTGAGAGATTGATCAGGATGACTTTTATTTCGCCGCGATAATCCGCATCAATGGTTCCGGGAGTATTCAAACAGGTGAGTCCCTGTTTAAGCGCCAGTCCGCTTCTCGGTCTTATCTGTGCTTCGAATCCTGGAGGAATTTCCAAATAAATACCAGTGGGGATCAATTTCCTTTCCATGCTTGCAAGCAAAACAGGATTGTCAAGATTGGCCTTGAGGTCCATACCGGATGAACCCGATGTGGCATAGGATGGAAGTGGATGGGATGATTTGTTGATGACTTTAACCTTCAACGAAATGATTTTTGCAAAGGTACAACTATCCTTGCTTTTCAAGAAGCACGGTTGCATATGCCACCAACCCTTCCTCACGGCCCACAAAGCCCATTTTCTCTGTCGTAGTGGCCTTTACAGACACATCTGAGACATCTACTTTTAAGATGGACGCAATGGTTTCCTGCATGGAATTAACATAAGGTTTAATCTTTGGCGCTTCCAGACAGAGTGAGCTGTCCAGGTTCACCACCCTGTACCCCTTTGCTGAAATCAGTTCAAAGGTTCTTTGGAGGAGAATTTTACTGTCGATGTTTTTATACGCGGCATCGGTGTCTGGAAAATGAACACCGATGTCTCCCAGGGAAAGTGCACCAAGCATGGCATCACAAATGGCATGAAGCAATACATCTGCATCGCTATGGCCTTTGGCACCTTTGTGATGGGGTATTTTTACCCCGCCAATCCAAAGATCCCGTTGCTCTACCATCTGATGAAAATCTATCCCAAAGCCAATCCTGAAAGACATGTTGTATTTTTTATAAATGTATGAAAAAAGAAAACGGCCCTAAGGCCGTTTGCAATCTATTATTTTCAGTGTTATCAGTTTCTTTCGGAGGGAGAAAGGTCCAGGAGCAGACTGAAGCGTATGGTATTGGAGAGTGGATTCCTGTTCACACCAGATCCAGAGGGAATCAGGTATGAAAGGTTGACTCCGAAGGATGATGAGGTAAATCCTGCACCCAATGAGAAGTATTGTCTATTGCCTTTGGTCTTGTCTTCGTAAAAATAACCTGCCCTCACCGCGAATTGCTCGTTGTAGGAAAATTCGCCTCCCATTGACAAAGAGAATTCTTTCAACTCTTCTGCACCACCACCAGGAGCATCACCAAATGAACTGAACCAACTTCCCACAACCCCTTTTGTCCTGTAATTGGCCAATCCTGCTGAATCACCCAAAGCCGGAGGGGTTGGCACCATCATTTTATGGATGTCAATACCAAAAGAAAGGCGGTTGACCTCGTTGCTGACGTAATTGTATACACCACCAATGGCCATGTTGGCAGGGATAAAATCCTTCTGTGTTGCATCACTTGTATAACTGATTTTAGAACCCAGGTTGGTTAATGCAGCACCCAGGTTGATGCCGCTGCCATCATCTGCTTCTGTGCTGTAGTAGAGTCCAATATCACCGGCAACTGCATTGCCCGCCTTGTAGGAAACACCGTTTACTGCCTGCCCACCAGCAAGGTTTGAGTTGATGTATCGCAGGGCCACGCCAAGGCTGAGGTTTTCACCCAACATCCTTGAATAGCCCGCATCCAGCGCGAACTCCCTCGGACGAAATGAATTGAGGTCATTCCCCAGGTTGTCAGTGAACTGAATATTACCAAGGCTAAAATAACGGAGGGATCCTGAGATGGCCTCAGTCTCACTCAACTTATAATAACCAGCCAGTGAAGCAAGGTAAACATCATTGAGACCAAGGTCTTTTAACCAGGGCGTATACGTCATGGCCAGGCCTGAAGGGCTTTTGGCAAATGCATATTTTGCAACATTGTAAAACTGTGAGTTGGCATCTGGTGAAGTGGCTACACCAAGATCACCCATTCCACCTGCCCTTGCATCAGGAGAGATCCTGAGAAAAGGGACTGCAGAGGTTACCACATTGATGCTGCTGGTTTGAGAGAATGCATTTGTTGCACAAGACAACAAAACAAAAGCTCCGAATAGATTCCTGACAATTCTTTTCATATTTGGCTAAATTAAGGAATTTAAGGTTAAACAATAATGAGCTTTTGCACCTTCCGTGTTAACTTTCCTGTCTTGCTCATGATGGTCAATTGATAGACATACACTCCCCTTCCCAATCTGTTCCCCTTCTCATCCCTGCCATTCCATTCAATCTCGATAGAACGCAACCCTGTCTCGTTTATTGCCTTGGTGAGCGTTCTTAATGCTTGACCTTCAACTGTTAAGATGGTTAATTCTGCCCTGGCCCCGGCATAAGGACCTTCCAGGCTGAATGAGAACTGGGTCGAATGGTAGACCGGATTGGGATAATTGAAGAGCCTGACAACCTTGATGCTGTCTTGCTTAACGACCTTACAGAGCAGGGTGTATTCGCTGGAATTGTTGAATACATCCCAGGCTTTCAAGAGAATTTTATGATTTCCTTCTGAAAGTGGAGGAAGCCTGAACTCGATGGTTCCGTTCAATGAAGCGTTAGAAACTGCCTTGAAATAATCATTCAACACAATGGTTTCCCGGAAGTTTCCATCGATGACAGCGGTAATCTCATGGCCAATGCCATTGCCGGAAAGATTGATACCTGAAGCGTCTGCCAGATGAACCAGCAGGAGGGGTGTTTCATTGACAATGCCCCCATTGACAAATTGAACATTGTTCAAATAACCTTTGATGGAAGGACCTGCATTGTCGTTGGGCACCTGATTGCCCAAACCACCCACCACAAGGTTTTCATCAACACCCTGAGCATCATAGGTTCCATTGTCGGCATAATAACTGACCCTTGCCTGCCCAAACTGGAAATTAATGTCTTTGGGGACGATAAAACTAAAACTGAATTTGCCATTGGTTGCACTGACCTTCCCTTTGTACAAAAGATTTTGCAGAGAATTGAAGTTTACAACCCTGCTTTGCGCATCATTTCCCAGGGTTTTGAGAACAGTAGGCTTGTCAAATACTTCAGGATATACATCTCCATTGAAATCAGTAGCCAGCAACCCTGTGGGTGTTCGTATTTCCCCTTCAATCGTGTAGCGATTGAGAGAGCGAAGTGTATCAACCCCTTTCGAAATGGGCCTTCCATTGATGGTAGTTGAGCGGACGGAATATTCCGGCATGGCCAGCTTCATGGCAGGGTCGCCCAACATGGTGAACTTTCTTGCATTGATATAATCGCCGGAGTTGACCACCGTAAAATTCTTGGAATCCATCAGTGCCGTTCCCAGGCTGGGATATTTGTTGGCATTGTCCCTTTTCAGGAGGTACTTGAAAAAATGATTGTTGATGATGCGGTTGCTGGAGGCAAAGACCAATCTTGTGGTGGTCATCAGCCCTATAGCGCCATTACTCCTGCCCACAAACAAATCCTCTCCGATGGAAAACTGTGATGGATCATCAAATGGAGCAAAGTCACAGGTAGCAGTGATGACGAGCGGAAGCCTGTTGGCATTCCCCCAGGAGCCCACCATCTCCTTGTCCAAAATGGCTTCCTGTGCAAGCCTGGTGCTGCTACCATGGCCGCTGTAGTTCCAAATCAGTGTACCCTCATTGATGACTCTTGAAATGGCTGCGTTTACCTCAGGATAACGGCTGCCTCCAGTACCACTTTCCTGCTTGAAGGCATCAAGATAAATCTTCTTCAGGTTCCAAACGGGTGATTCACTTGCAATCAATGCAGCATGGTATTCAGCATCATTGAGGTGAATGTTAAAATCCTCGTCATCTGCCACCAAGGTGATATCATTCCTCCAGGATCCCAGAGATGCCTTGCCGTGGTATTGGAGGATTTTATCAACAGCTTGCCTGGCCTGCAATACTGTTCTTGCAGGAATCCTGCCAATGCCTAAATCAAGCAGTGGTGCAGGTAAGTTCTGATTGATGTCATCGTCATCGTCAAGATAACCAAAATAGTCGTCGGTCACATAGCTGGTCAAAGGGTCCAAAGATGACTCACTTTGGTAAGATGGAACAAGGTTTTTTCTGTCTGAATTCTTTTCCTTGTAAACATAGGAAGCCCCTCCAAAAAGCAATAGGTACCTGGGTTTCGCAGCAGGATCATTACCTGCCCGGTCGAACAACATTTTCATGAAATTCCGTATGGCCGTTGGATCTGGGGTTCCAGCAGAAAACTCATTGTACACCTGTTCGGGCTCTACAACAACGGACTTCAGGCCATCTTTTTGTGCATGGAAATCAGCCAGGCGCTTTGCCTCTGCTGCCATTGATTTGTCTGCTACAATGACCATGTTCGGTTGGCCAACCCCATGAAGGTTTTGGTTGGCGACTGAACCCAGCAAGTCTGGTTCCTCAAGCTGAGCAGGATTGAAGGCAATGTATTCGTGTAGGCTGGAAGTTTCACTGGCAAACCTGAGATCTGTACCCGTTAGACTTGTTTTCAATTTAGCCGGGAGCAATGGATTGGAGACGTCCCAGACAGCAATTCCAGTGCCGTTACGGATTGAAAAACCCGCTGTGCCGGATGCTGAAACAGAGTTCAGGTCCCTGAAGGAAAGCTGTTTGAGGCCTTGCATGTCCAGCGAACGCCTGAAATGAAGTTCAAACCAGTTGAGCCAGGCTTCTGCAGTGGCGGATCCAGCATTCAACCTGTAGCCAATGACAAGACCATTTCCGGTCAGTTTTGCCTTTCCTGACTTTCTGCTCATGTTGGCAGTGGGCTCAAGCAAAGTGCCTACCAAAGGGGCTGTTGAATGCTCAAAAAGCGGTTGACCATTGAGCAGGACCTGCATCCGGTTGGGTTTTTCGAAACTTCTTCCAACCACCTCGCTGTTGAGCGTAAAGTCACTACCCAGGACAATACCTGAAAAATTAAGAGTGAAATCCCTTGAAGAGGGCTTCCCTCCCTGGACTCCGAATGGTTCTCCATACCATTCTTTACCACTCCTGAGAAAATTGATGCTGTCCAACTCGTGCCGGTAGTGTTCGTCAAATTCAACGACAAGCTTGCTGGGATTCAATACTGCAGGCATTTCTGCGATGCGCTTGCCCGGGGTATTCCCTGTGTTGATATAATAATAGGATCGGTCACTGTAGGGATTTTTCCTGTACTCGAATTCCCTCGTTGTCGAATTAAAAACCCATTGATTGGGACCTGCTGCGTAAAACAAGAAAAAATCGCTCCCATCAAATATCCCATCTCCCCCGTCATTCATTTCAATGGTCAGCTCAGGCAAATCATCTGTAATTGCCTGCTGATTGGATTCGGGCAAAACCCCACCTCCGGTACCGAAAATCCTGATATTGGCAGATGGGATGGAGCCAGCCAGGCCTGCGTTCTTCAAAAAACTTGCTGAGATCTTGTAAATCCCCTGATGATCAACCGAGACCTTGGTCCATGATCCGGTGGATAGGACTGATGCTGCAGTGTATCGCCTTTGTCCCTCTGCGAAAAGGACCATCCCGAAAAGGGCAATCAGGGTAAACCGTCTCTTCATCATGGCCTATAAACAAATTTAGCATTTACTAAACATAATAATTGACGTAATCCATTGAATTGATTTAATTTAACACTTACATTTGTCATCATCTCCGCGGCAAACCGGACAATATTTTCCGGACTTACCCGTTAAGTGAATCGATAAAATAAAAAAGTGTACGGCATGAGAAATCTTTTGTACTTGTCTGCAGTTGTTGTTCTGTTCAGTGCCTGTAAGGGCGGCCTTCCGTTTGCCAAGAAAAAATTTGACAAATCGGGGGTAACCGGCTGGAATTACAACGACAAAAACATGGGCGGCTTTTTCAAGTCTCCTGTAAGAGAACAAGGCACTGGCCCTGGTCTTGTTTTTGTACAAGGTGGTACATTTACCATGGGTGCTTCCGATGAGGATATTATGGGAGATTGGAACAATGTACCCAGAAGAGTAACTGTATCCTCATTTTACATTGATAAAACTGAAGTAGCCAATATTCATTACAGGGAATACCTGAACTGGATTGAGAGGACTTTTGATGATCCACAATTTGAAAAAGTATTAACCGGTGCGAAACCCGATACCCTTGTCTGGAGGAGTGAATTGGCCGCCAATGAGCCATTGATCGACTATTATTTCAGGCATCCTTCCTACAACAATTACCCTGTTGTTGGTGTGTCCTGGAGGCAAGCCAATGATTTTTGTATCTGGAGGGGAAGCAGGGTAAATGAGTTGGTGCTGGTTCAAAAAGGACTTGCCAACCCAAATCAACTGAAAACCATTCAAGGACAGGGAGAAGAAAATTTTACCACAAAATCATACCTGCTCGGACTCTATTCTACACAGGCTGCCAAATCCAAGAAATCTCCTTTGATGGATGAAAATGGTAGGCCAAGGAATTATGTTAAAATTGAAGATGGTATTCTTTTGCCTGAATACAGGCTCCCCACCGAAGCAGAGTGGGAATATGCTGCTTTGGGTTATATCAACCAAAACCCCAATGTAAAAACCAAAGAAGGAAAGCGTGGAGAAGAGTTGATCATGAACAAGCAAGTTTATTCATGGTCTCATAATGTGAATGGCATGCGTGACAACCGTTATGGTTCATGGCAAGGTAAATACATGGCCAACTTCAAGCGTGGCAATGGTGACTACATGGGTATTGCAGGTGGACTCAATGATAACTCTGCCATCCCTGGTCCGATTGATGCCTTCTATCCCAACGGATTTGGCTTGTACAACATGTCTGGAAACGTGAACGAGTGGGTTTCTGATGTATTCAGGCCAATGTCAAGCAAGGATGTTGATGATTTCAATCCTTACCGTGGTAATGTTTTCACCAAAAATGAAAAGGATGCCAATGGAGAATTTCAGCGTGACAGCATCGGCAGGGTAAAAACAGTGGTAGTTACAGATGAAGAGGCCAGGACCAGGAGAAACTACCAGAAAGGAAACGTAATCAATTACCTTGATGGTGACTCACTGTCCATGGTGAACTACGGATATGGCACCACTACATTGGTGAGTGACAAATCAAGGGTTTTCAAAGGCGGAAGCTGGGACGACAGGGCCTATTGGCTGAGCCCCGGAACGCGCAGGCATCTGGAAGAAGACCAGGCTACTTCCACCATCGGTTTCAGGTGTGCCATGGATCGCTTTGGCAGCCAGGAAGGAAATGGTTTCAAAAACGGAAACCAGTTCAGTAACCGCAGACAGAACACAAGAAAAAAATAGAAACAACCGAATTATAGAAAAGCCCTCCCAGCGAGGGCTTTTTCATTGTGGCAGGTCTTTAATGTAGTGTATCTTTGCACCATGCAGATGGATCGCTTATACGCCCTTTACAAGCAGTATCCCAAGGTTCAAACGGATACGCGTGCACTTGCCCCCAATGAATTATTTTTTGCATTGAAAGGCCC